>DAIQNU010000434.1:0-2847 GCA_036788235.1 Cyclobacteriaceae bacterium | reverse complement strand
CCATGCCACCAGTAAATACGGAATTACAAAACAAAGTCCGGCAAAAATCGCATAGGGCCAAATCGCCAGGCCTTCCCTTATACTTCTGTTTTTACCAAAAAAACGGGTGAGCATAATCACCATGATCAATGGCATAAATATACCCGGAATGGCATGTATGGCCGCAGACCACGCACCAATCAATTTTATAAATTCATTGTAGCTTATTCCATTGGCAAGTAGTGTGTCTATTATTTCAGGTGTATTTAGTGAAGTGCCAACACCAATCAACGTAGGTGTACCTACAGCACCATAAGATACTGGAGTGCTGTTGGCGATAAGCGCTACCATGACAGCCGCTAAAGCAGGAAAGCCAAGTGATAAAAGTAAAGGCGCTACAAGGGCAGCAGGTGTTCCAAAACCCGCTGAACCTTCAATAAATGCACCGAACAACCATGCAATAATAATGGCCTGAACCCTACGATCTGGAGAAATGGAAGAAAAACCTCGATTGATTGCAGCTATAGCTCCGCTTTCCCGTAAGGTAAAAAGTACTGCTAAAGCGCCGAAAACTATAATAATAATTTTGGTCGCTATCACCAACCCATTCACACTCGAAGCCATAATCCAACTCAGGGGAGTTTGCCAAACTAACCAAGCCAATACCAGAGTAATCAAAAATGCAATCGGCATGGCCTTAGTTGCTGGCCAACGCATGCCGACCATCATCACGAAAATAACAACAATAGGAAGTACGGCGAGTAATGCTAGCAAACCATTTGACATATATAAATATTTTATACATGAAGAAATGCTTTTTAATGTACGTTTCAAAATAATTTATTCAGAAATCAAAAAATGCACTTAACCTATTTTCTAAATTTCGTAAAATGCAAGCTGAAAATAGCTTTTATAGTTCTTTGTGTTTTTTTTTGAAATTGCATTAGTTTGAGTTGTAGAAAAACACAACAATTCTTATCTCACATGAAAAATCGATGTGCCTGGGCCGAAGGTAAATTTGCTGAATATGTTCAATATCACGATGAAGAATGGGGCATTCCCGTATTTGACGATCGTGTACATTTTGAATTTCTTTTATTAGAGAGTGCCCAGGCAGGGTTAAGCTGGGCCACGATTCTCAAGAAAAGGGCGTCTTACCGGGAGGCATTTGCAGAGTTTGACCCTGTGGTGGTGGCTGAGTATAATGATGCCATGGTTGAGACTTTGCTCACTGATAAAGGCATTATTCGAAACAAACTAAAAATTAAAGCTGCTATCAGCAATGCAAGGGCGTTTCTGAAAATACAGGAATCATTTGGTTCCTTTAGTCAATATATATGGTCTTTTGTTGATGGAAAACCAATTGTAGGACATTGGAAATCAATAGACCAAGTTCCGGTAACAACTCCTCAGTCTGATGCACTGGCCAAAGACATGAAGAAACGTGGATTTAAATTTTTAGGAAGTACAACATTGTATGCGCATATGCAGGCCTGTGGGTTGGTTAATGACCATACAGTGGACTGCTTTCGGTATAAGGAGATTTTGGACGAAGCTGATAGCTGATAGCTCGTAGGTGAAAGCTTGCCTGCTGCAAGCAGGGTGAAAGGACAGCTCGGAGGTTGTCGCGCATTACTGATTACGCATCACGGTTTACGCATTACGCATTACGCATCACGCATCACGCATCCCCATCCCTAGAAAAACAATGGCCCTGGGCACATACGGTGTTTTTTAGGTGCGTTGAAGTTGAGGCGGTAATTGAGCATAAGCTCATGGGTGCCAAAGGTGTAGGTAGTCAGATCAGAAATGATGTAATCATAGGCATAACTGAATTTTAAGTATCGACTCATCCACAGCTCCATGATTATGGCAAAACTGTCCTGGAACCGATACGAACCTCCAATACCTACCATCTCATCGAGGTAAACATTGGCATTTAAATCGAAACCTACCGGCATATTCTCTTCAATGCGCAACAAGGTCGATGGCTTAAGCTTGACCCTTGGCGACATATCAAACACCTTGCCTGCTGTGAGGTAGTAATACCTTGAATGGCGGGTATCCTGATAAAAATCGCCCGTCCTCTGTCTATGATTGGTCATTAAATAAGGTATAGAAAAGCCAGCATAGAAGTTTTCATCATGATAAAATAATCCCGTTCCGAAGTTGGGAAAGAATTGACCTACAGATCCACTTAACAAAGGATCGTCAGAATTTGGAGGTAAGTCAAGTCTGGTAAAATCTGATCTGAGATTGTTAAAACCTGCCTGAATACCCATGCTCAATTTTGCGCCTTTTTTTACTTCAATGCTGTAAGCATAAGATCCATAGACTGATAAATCATTATGTACGCCAATGGCATCGTTGGCTATAATGAGTCCCGCCCCTACATTTCTATCCTTAAATCCGCTTTGCATGGTAAACACCCCAAGCTTGGGTGCGCCTGGCACATTGATCCACTGATCGCGATACATGGTGGTGAATGAGGTATACTCATGCCTGCCTGCATAGGCGGGATTGAGCACCAACCCATTGAACATGTACTGTGACACTATGGGTCGTTGTTGTGATTTTGCTGGCATGTATAAGCCACATGCCAGCAAAAGGGTTAATATTAGATGCCGTTTCATTTTCATTTTCTTCTTATTACCTAACCAATTCCAGGTATCCCACTTTAGCTTCTGTACCATCTCCTTTGTCTACAACATAGAAGTAAGTACCAATAGGTAATTCTTCTTTACCCATCTGAAGTCCCCTATTCGACAATCCGTTGAATCGGGTTGTATAATCATTCACATCGTAAAAGTCGCGTTCGTATACCAGCACACCGGCACGGTTAAATATCTTCACATTGTTATCGGGAAA
>DAIQNU010000433.1:0-2878 GCA_036788235.1 Cyclobacteriaceae bacterium | reverse complement strand
ATGTCTTCACCAGCTACTGAGTAAACCCGGCTTAAATCATGGTTGTCCAGAAAGAGCACATTGTTATTCGGATCTGAATAAATATAATCATGGGCAAGGGTGTAGTATATTTTCATTACACCATCTGTCCAGCCAAATTCTCCATTCATGGCATCATTTATAGCATAATACAATTGAAAGTCAGTAAGACCTGAGAGCTGTCCGTTAAAATCTGTGTCCATGCGGGTATGCCCATGAAAGTATGCCTGGGTAAGGGTGCCATGTACCCATGTTTCTCCAAACATCGAAAAATTGGGATATTCAGTGAAAATTGCCTCTCCATATTTCTCAAGAAAAGCTTTATCTGAATAGGCATAAGTATCTAATCTAAAGGCATCTATACCAAATTTTTCAATCCACCATATGTTGTTTTGAATAAGGTAGTTAGCAACCAGCGGATTAGACTGGTTAAGGTCTGGCATATGATGATCAAACCATCCATTGGCAAAAATTGTGTGATCTGCTTCTGAAGCATAGGGGTCAAATTGCGTGCTAGCACGGTACGTTGTTCTGGTAAATTCATCATGTTGGTGTACAAAATCTGGAAAAGGCATGTCCTTAATGATCCAATGCTGATCGCCAAAGTGGTTGTGAATTACATCCATAATTATTTTTATGCTTTTTAACTGTGCTTTTTCAATCAGATCTATGTAGGCTGCATTGTCACCGAAGCGCTTGTCTACTGCATAGCTATCGGTAATGGCATAGCCATGATAAGATGCTGAAGGTTGATCATTTTCTTGCACAGGATTGAGCCAAAGTGCTGTTACACCAAGGTCAACCAAGTAATCAAGACGTTTTGTAATGCCTTGTAAATCACCACCATGTCTTTCATAATCATCGTCGCGATCAATTTTGGTTTGCTGCATGCCTTTTACAACATCATTATTTGGGTCGCCATTGGCAAATCGATCGGGCATAATCAGATAAATAAAATCGGAAGCATCTAAACCTTGAATTCGACCTTCAAAACCTTTGCGCTCAAGCAATGGATATTGGAAAAGCACGTTTCGTTTGCCTTTGGTAAGCACTATAGGCACATTTCCGGCTTGGACTTCTTGGCCAATAGAAAGGTTAACAAATAAATAATTGGGATTTTCTACTTGAAGTGTTCCATTGTATTGAACGCCTGGATGATTCACACTTACCGTAAACCCAGAAATATTTTCACCATAAAGGATAATCTGTAGGTCTGTATTTTGCATACCCACCCACCAGTTTGGTGGTTCTACCCGTGATATTTCTTTTGGCAATTGCGCCAATGAAATCGATAGGGTACATAAGCTCAGTAGGAGCAAAGCAGCACTACTATGTAAGCACTTTTGCCTCAACTTAAAAATTTTTGCGTGTAGTATTCCCATTATAAATTTGAAAAAATTTAAATTATCATTGAAAATCAGACATTTAGTCGTTTATTGACTCAGATGCAGCACCAGCAGCGGGGGCGGACCTTCATCAAAGGTCAGCAGCCATTTATCAGGATGCCAAGTCACGGGTATCTCCTTACCAGTGAGCAGATCTTTGGGTAATCCCTCTAAATTTTCTGGCCAAAAATTTTCTGGAATTACTATATGAAAAGGCTCAGCATTGCTTTGTCCAAAATTGGCTATTACAAGCAGCTTTCTTTTTTCGTATGCACGAAAAAAGGTGTAGATTTTGTTATTTCTATAGCCATCGCTGTGCCCGAGGTTGTATTGGTGCAAGTCGTAAAAATCTCCTTTTACCAATGCTTCGTCATTTTTGCTTAAATTAAGAATCTGGCTATAAGTATTTCTAAGGTTCTTCTGTTCTTCAGAAAGAAGAGCTCCATCGAACTTTCCATCATTCAACCATTTCTGATGTTCTGGCACACCCCAGTAATCGAATATGGTTGTGCGGCCATCTTCACCATTGAAACCAGCATCTCCTTTTCCGGGCTCGCCAACTTCTTGACCAAAATACAACATTACCGGCCCTTTGGAAATTGTCGCACTTATCAACATAGCAGGAAGTGCTTTGTGCGGGTCGCCGGCAAAAAATTCAGATGCAATGCGCTGTTCATCATGATTTTCTAGAAAACGTAGCATGTGCTCATCGATACCGGTATCATTATGAAAATAATTCATTATGCCAGGCAAGTGGTCAGTGCTTCCAGAGCCTGCTATAATATTACGCATGGTGTCATATAGCTGCACTTTGTCATACAGAAAGTCAAAGCCACCTGTTTTTATATAATTTACATATTCATCAGGATTGTAAATCTCAGCAATGAATATGATCTCAGGATATTCGTTTTTCACCTCCTGAACCGCCCAATTCCAAAACTCAACGGGGGTCATTTCGGCCATGTCACAACGAAAACCATCTACACCTTTGCTAGCCCAGAAAAGTAAAATGTCTTTCATCTTGTACCATGTATCGGGTATGGGGTCAAAATGCTTTTGTCGATCATTTTGATAGTCGACACCATAATTGATCTTAATGGTTTCGAACCAATCGTTTACTGAAGGTGTGGCAGTAAAAACATCATTTCCGGTGGCTTTGGCAGGATCTTCGTCAAATTGACCATTTTTTAAGGGATGTTCTTCTCCGGGTATGGGTTCATATCCTTCAGGAACTTGAAATTTTTGATTTGGTATGTAGTAGAAGTTGTTGTTCGGGCTAAAAGCAAGTCCGGTGTTATCGATAGCACCCAAGGTTGATTTTCCCGAAGGAGTTTGATCCGAATGGTATCCTCTGGCTACGTGGTTGGGAATAAAATCAATTATTACATTTAGATCATGCTTGTGTGTCCTTGCAATCAGGTCTTCAAATTCTTGCATGCGGTTTGGCACATTTACTGCAAGATCCGGATTAACAT
>DAIQNU010000432.1:0-2888 GCA_036788235.1 Cyclobacteriaceae bacterium | reverse complement strand
AGGTAAGTAAAGAATTTCATGAAAAATTTACGCCTACCACTTGAATCGGCAATGCCCGATAGAAGCGGAGAAAGGCCGGCTATAAGTAAAAAAGAAAGCGAAAGTGAATAGGAATATAGAACAGTATTTTCAATGTAGAAGCCGAAAAACGATACTTGATCACTATTAAAAGCGGCTCTTGTGGCACTATTGTAATAAACCGGAAAAATCGTTGAGCTTATTACCAGTGCATATACAGAGTTAGCCCAGTCATACATACTCCAGGCATTGATGATTTTATTATCGTTTAGTTTTGCAGGCATTTTTGGAGTCGGTATTTTACGCTAAAAAAAAATTGTATAAGATCAATTGGTGCAAATATTTTATACCAAATTCGTAGGCATCTAATTTAGGATAAGTTTATTCAATACAAAATACTAAGGATAATGGAATTGTTGAATTTTTTGGAGTAGCCATATAAGGCTATAAACAAAAAAGGGACTTTCCACGAGTGAAAAGTCCCAAAATTATGAAATGTTAAAAACTATTTGTCTTATATATCATCATCTCGTCTTACAACAGAGTACATAACTTTTCGAGCATTTACCTCTCTAAGTTGTTGCTGTACATCCGATATAATACCCATTCTAGCCTCTTCATCTACCTTCATCGAAATGGTCAACTGATCTTTTTCTGCTTCAGCAAGGTTGTCTTTTTCTTGCTGTACAAAAAGGATCAAATCTTTGGGGGCAATAAAGATATCATTCACTTGTATTTTTGGCTCGGTTCCAAATTCAGCCTTCTTAGGCTGCCCAACATATACATAGCTAACCAAAGATTTTCTCTCAAGTTTGCGTAATTGGGTTGCTTTTGGAATTCTCTGCTCTACAAGAATTTCTGTTTCTCTCAATACAGTGGTAACCATAAAGAAGAATAACAACATGAAAATAATATCAGGAAGTGCAGAAGTAGGTATTTCCTGGCTGGTCTTTGAATTTTTTCTAAATTTTGCCATGTTAACCTCCTATTTTTGATGGTTCCGCAATCGAGATATTCATAGGTAATCCTTCTCTGGCAGCATCATATTTAGCTTTTTCTGCCGGATTTCTATAGTCAAGCGTTCTAAATTGCTCTGCTGTAATACCTACTCTTTCGCCATATATCTCATAAAATGCACCTTGAAGTTCATCCAAAATCTGAATGTAAACATCATAGCTTGTTCCTCTGTCTGTTTTGAAAGATACCACAGCCTCTGTAGGGCTGTCAGACGATTCAGGAGATTGTTTGGCCAGCATTTTAAGTGATGGAGGCAACGAATTATACATGTTGATGTCTTCTGGTTTCGGCTTACCGAAATTCAGAACAAATTCTTTTACCAATGGCTTTAATTGCCTGATATCAGTAAAAGGTTCATCTTCAACCAAAATCCTATCCTGCGAATTAACCAGAATCTTAAAGATATTTCTCTGGTTTTTTGTAATGTCAGGAGGTGGTTGATTCTCGTCAGGCTTTGGCGGCAGTGTCAAAGTAAGTCCTTTGTCTGATGCTATGGTGGTTGTCACCAAAAAGAATATTAGCAGCAGGAAGGCAATGTCTGCCATTGAGCTTGAGTTAACGTTTGGTAATTCTCTTTTTTTACCCATTAGGAAATTGCTTTTCTGATTTCTGTAAGAAAAATTCCAACAACTGCTCCTAAAAGCAGCAAATAAGAAAGGCCTATCATGCCACCAACCATTTTTGACAACTCGGGACCTACGCTAAATTTTGCATAAATTGGAGTTACTTCACTACTGGCCAAAACATAAGCCAACACGAAAAGTATACCCAATGCAGCAATACTTACAAAGCCCTTAACTAATGATGATGGATTACTTACGGCATTGATCAATGGCAATAAAATAGCTGAAACGGTAGCCAGTATGATCAATGTATAAGCACCATATATGAAGATATCTATAGTATCCATGGTAATTCTAAATTAAAAGGTTATTTACTCAATTTGTGCTTTACTAGCAAGTCAATCAATGAGATTGATGCATCTTCCATTTGGTTTACCAAAGAGTCGATTTTCGATACACAATAGTTGTAAAATAACTGAAGGATTACAGCAACAATAAGTCCAGCAACTGTGGTAAGAAGGGCAACTTTAATACCACCAGCAACCAATGATGGAGATATATCCCCGGCAGCTTCAATGGAGTCAAACGCTGAAATCATACCAATTACTGTTCCCATAAATCCTAACATAGGAGCCAATGAAATGAAAAGTGATATCCAAACCAATCCTCTTTCTAAACGACCCATTTCTACAGA
The DNA here is from genome assembly GCA_036788235.1 of Cyclobacteriaceae bacterium. Classification (GTDB taxonomy): domain Bacteria; phylum Bacteroidota; class Bacteroidia; order Cytophagales; family Cyclobacteriaceae; genus JAFIEV01. Next base: position 596 of record DAIQNU010000432.1, on the reverse strand, counting down.
ACCGTATGCGATAATTGATTTTTCTACCATTTCTACTCCTTCAGACATGCGCATCAATCCTTGAGTAAAAATAGATGCTACCGGCCCTCTTGTGCTTTTGCAAACTTCTTTAGCGCCTTCTACACCTTCTGTTTCGAGTGCCTGGTCAACTTTGGCAAGTAGTTTTTTAGTATTGGTAGTAGCAAGATTAAGCGTAATAATTCTTTCTATTGAAATAGCAAGCCCAAATACCAAACAGGCTAATACTACTGACATAAATTGCCAACCACCTTCAATAAACTTTTCTTTAATGGCTTGGTGAAAAGTTTGATCTTCATCTATCAAAACTTCTTCGGGAGTGGCAGCAGGTGCGGGTGCAGGAGTTGGCTCCTGAGCAGCTTGGGTGGTGTCTTGGGTCTCTTCAGGAGTGTCCTGAGAAACACCAGAATAGCTGTTTGATGACAATCCAAGGGAGAAAATCCCCGCAACCATGAATAAAACAAGTAACTTTTTCATACGACAGTTTTTTGATTCTATAATTAAAGGTTAAATAGTAAAGCTGTTTAAAATAAAAAATCGGTTTATCAAAGGATGGCGGAGAGGAAGGGATTCGAACC
>DAIQNU010000431.1:0-2907 GCA_036788235.1 Cyclobacteriaceae bacterium | reverse complement strand
GGTGGAGGAATAGTCGTAACGGCAAGTCACAATCCGGCTCAATGGAATGCTCTGAAATTGCTGAATCAGCATGGCGAATTTATATCAGATGCTGATGGTAAAGAGGTATTGCGACTGGCCGACAGCAATGAAATAAAATATGCTGAACCTAAAAAAATAGGTACCTACAACATTGATGATAGTTATATCGACAAGCACATCGAAATGATACTCGCCTTGCCACTCGTTGATGCGGCAGCCATTGAAAAAAGAAACTTTAAAATTGCAATTGATTGTGTGAACTCAACAGGCGGCATAGCCATTCCAAAATTATTGAGAGCACTTGGGGTAAAAGTGATTGAAGAAATATATTGTGATCCTAATGGTCATTTCCCGCACAACCCTGAACCACTGCCTGAAAACCTAAATCATATTGCTTCAGAAATCAATCATGGCAACTTTGACTTGGGTATTGTGGTAGATCCTGATGTTGATCGATTGGCTTTAATCAAAGAAGATGGGGAAGTATTTGGAGAAGAGTATACCTTAGTGGCAGTGGCCGATTACGTTTTGAGCAAAAACCCCGGTAATACAGTTTCGAACCTTTCGTCGACTCGTGCGCTCAATGATATTACGCAAAAGCATGGAGGACAGTATTTTGCATCTGCTGTAGGTGAGGTTAATGTAGTACAAAAAATGAAGGAAGTTAATGCTGTAATTGGTGGTGAAGGTAATGGGGGAGTGATATACCCTGAGCTGCACTATGGCCGAGACGCATTGGTTGGCATAGCGCTTTTCCTTACTCATTTGGCGAACTTTGGAAAGTCCATTTCATTTTTACGAAGCAAGTATCCGAATTATCACATATCTAAAAACAAAATTGAGCTAACACCAGATATAGATGTGGATGCTGTACTAGATCGAATAAAGCAGCGCTATAGCAAGCAGCCCATGAACACTGTAGATGGCGTGAAAATAGAATTTGACAATGAATGGGTGCACCTGCGTCGATCAAACACAGAACCAATTATTCGAATTTATACCGAATCGGATTCACAAGCCACTGCGGAATTTTTAGCCCAGAAATTGGTTTCCGATATTCGGGAGGTTATTGCTGAAAGTAATTAAAAGATTCATGCTGGTTTATTTTGACAACGCGGCTACAACATCCTTGGACGAAAGAGTATTTGAGGAAATGCGCCCATATTTCTTGCAACATTTTGGCAATCCATCTTCGATACACCGACATGGTCGGGAGGTGCGGTCAGCGATTGAGAAAGCCAGAAGAAATGTTGCGAGTATTTTCAATGTAAGTCCTGCTGAGGTTTTTTTTACCTCGGGAGCCACAGAGGCCGACAATACGTTCTTGGCAGGCGCCATATCTGCATTTGGTATTTCACATATTATTTCATCGCCCATCGAGCATCATGCCGTGCTGCATACGGTTCAGCATTTAGCAAAATCAGGCCTGGTAAAATTGCACTTACTCCATGTTGACAAATCTGGAAAGATTGATCTATCTGAACTTCAAAGTTATTTGGCGAAGCATCCACGTGCATTGGTTTCGCTCATGCATGGCAATAATGAGCTCGGAAATATTCTCGATATAGCCTCTATAGCAAATTTGTGTTCTGAGTATGAAGCCATTTTTCATTCTGATACCGTCCAAACGGTTGCCAGTATTCCTTTGGATCTTCAGCAAATCAATGTCCATTCAATAGTAGGATCGGCTCACAAATTTCATGGACCCAAAGGCATTGGTTTTTTGATCATGAAAAGCGGTTTTCATGTGCAACCCGTGTTTTATGGAGGAGGTCAGGAAAGAAACATGCGTGGAGGGACCGAACATGTAGCCGGCATCATTGGTCTGGCCAAAGCGCTGGAGTTGGCTGTTGTTGAAAGAGAGGCAAACATTGCTCATACGGCTATGCTTAAGGAGCGATTGAAGGCTGGTTTAAGTCAGGCTGTAGAAGGCATCAGGTTTTTGGGTGATGCTGAAAATTCGCTTAGTCATATACTCAATGTAGCTTTTCCAGATATTGATGACAACGACATGCTCTTATTCAATCTCGATATAAATGGCATATCAGTTTCAGGTGGAAGCGCTTGCTCAAGTGGCACCAGTATAGGTTCTCACGTGCTAAAATCAATCGTATTGCCAGATAATTATGGAGCAATACGATTTTCATTTAGTCACTATAATACCATCGATGAAGTTGATTTTGTAATAAAAACCATTATTAGCCAAAACGGCTAATATGAATAGTTAAGAACTGTTAAGTTAAGAATTATTCAGGTACAATCATGTAGTAACAGTCATTCCCTTTTTGGAACAACAAATCAGCTACAGGGCGTAGCTTTTGAATTACCAGATTGTCTTCATTACCTTTAGCTATTACACCATGTTTTTTGTCCATGATGGTAATATCCCCATTAGAAACTAAAGTATCTCTATCTGTGGTTTCATTTTCTATAAATGTTTCCAACATTTCTAGCTGCGCTTCTTCGTTTTGTTCGTCAGTCAATTCCTTATCCGACAAGTCATTACCAACGGCCATTACCTTAATTGTTAGAAACATCACCGATAATATCAAACTTGCTTTTATTAGATTTTTCATGACTTTAAAATTTGGAATGGCAATTCAGGCAAAAATAACACTTTGATTATTTGATACTTAGAGTGCAGAATAGCTTATATATAAGTATACGGAACGAGGGCAAAAGGTTTTGTATTTTATGATTGTGACCCCGTGGTTCAATCTAAATGGTTACATTGTGTCAAATTATAATTTGTTATTAATCTGCACAGTGCTTTCTGGTTGAACAAAATACCTTATCCATTTTCAGGAATTGACATTGAAAAATTCCCAGATCGTAATGCTAAAAAAAATTGTATTGCCTAGTACCTTCGGGCAATACAATTTGAAT
>DAIQNU010000430.1:0-2913 GCA_036788235.1 Cyclobacteriaceae bacterium | reverse complement strand
CTGGCACCTCAATATTATACTGTGGTTTTACAGCACTGGTGGTGGTACTATCGCTAAATTGCGCGGCAAAAAACTTGACTTTAGCTCCTTCTACAGGTGTATTGTCCTTGGCATTTATTACCGTTCCTTTTAAGGCAATGGCTTTATTTTTTGTTTCTTCCGTTGCTTCATCTTCAGTATCAATTTCTACTTCCACTTCAATCATGGCTGCATAGTTGACCATTTCCAACGCCTCTTCTTCCTCTATTTTCGATTCTGGTGGAAGCTTCCATGCTGTAATATCACCATATCCATCGCTATTGCGTGTGGTGGCATAATAAGCGAAAACCCCGCTATCATCGAGTGTAAAAGCTATTTCCACACCTTCTGAATTTACTTCCTGCCCAAGGTTTTCTGGGGTCGACCATATGCGCCAGGTATCATCCTGCCGAACTGATTTGAAAATATCCTTGCCGCCTGCACCACCATGTCCATTGCTCGAAAAATACAGTGTTTTATTATCAGGAGCCAGATAGGGTGTTAATTCTTCACCGTCTGTATTGATGGTACTACCCAGGTTTCTAGGTGTTGTCCATTTTCCATTTTCATAAAAGCATACATAAATATCTTCATTGCCTCGTGAGTTGTACGCATCTAGTGCCAATACCATGATACGGCCATCTTTGGAGATGGATCCGCTTTGATGTTCAGATTTATTGTAAAAATATTCAACAGGAAGTGGCTCAGGAAATGACCAGGTATTACCCTCACGTACCGAATAGGAAAGTCCTTGCGTATTGGCTTTGCGCCCGTCTTTCAAATAGTGCTGGTGCAAAAACATCACCTTACCATCTGGCGAAAAGCCCAGCATCCGGTTGTAATGATTGTTGTTGATAGGTGCGCCTAGATTTTCCGGCTTGCTCCAGGCACCATTTTCAAAAACTGAAAACCATATATCCCCTTTATCTCTTACCCCTCCTACATTCAATGAATCATTTGACCGGTTGAAATACAGTGTTTTGCCATCGGGATGAAAAACAGGATTTTCTTCATCGATTTTGGAGTTGATTTGGCTCAGTGTGCTCATTTTTTGCTCCACTGCATTTTGAGCAAACAATAGTCCTGCAATCCAAACAAGCAGTGATGTTGCAAAAAACCTAACAATTAATTTATTCATAATGCTGTTTAAAAAATTCTTAACGTGTAAAATGGCTATTCATTACTTTTTTGTACTTCTGAGCCCAGTGTCATTTTAATAAGCAAAGCTATAAGTATGACCGAAATGCTACCTATTACATTATACCACAAATAGGGAATCTCCGTATAAAAGTAGCAAAAAAGGATAAGGCACTCTGAAATAACCGCAGCGGCAAAAGTATGCTTTGCACCAATGCTTTTAAAATAAAAAGCCACAAGAAATATACCGAGAATGGTACCATACACCAAAGATCCCAAGATATTTACAGCTTCGATAAGGGTACCCAGCCTGTTGGCAAACATAGCAAAAACTATGGCATAGCAACCCCAGGCCACCGTGAACCATTTGGAGGCGTTCAGGTAATGCGTATCTGTTCCGGTTTTGTTGAAAAGTCGTTTGTACACATCTACGACCGATGTAGAAGCCAGGGCATTGAGCTCAGAGGAAGTGGATGACATGGAAGCCGAAAAGATGACGGCGATGATCAGACCTATGAGCCCCTTGGGCAAATGATTAAGTACAAATGTGAGAAATATGAAATTGGTGTCGTTGTTGTCGGCCAGTGGGTTGGCTTCTAATATTAAATCTTTGACTTCATTTTTTTTATTGTCTGCAACTTCTTGAGCATTTTGGAGCGAAGTTCTGGCATCGTCAATACTTGCCTCATCCTTGCTCTTGATGGCATCTATCAAATGGTAGGCTTTCTCCCTCTGGATGTCATAGCTGGAATTATATTCAATTTCCAATGCCTCATATTGCTCCTGATATTCAGAAGCACGCATGGAATCGTCTACAACCTTATTAAAAAAAATAGGTGGTGTATAAAATATATAAAACACATAGACCATGGCGCCAATAAACAATATGGCAAATTGCATAGGAATTTTCACCAAACCGTTAAAAAGTAAACCTAGACGGCTCTGGCTTACTGACTTACCAGTCAGGTACCGCGCCACCTGCGACTGATCTGTACCAAAATAGGAAAGTGCGAGAAACATGCCTCCGATCAGTCCGCTCCAAATCGTGTAGCGATTGTTGAGGTCAAAGCTGAAATCTATGGCATTTAGCTTGCCCGATTTTCCTGCTACATGCAGTGCATCGCCAAAGCTCACATTATCTGGCAATAGTACCACCACCATAATTCCGGCCAGCGCCATGCCGGTAAAGATCACCCCCATCTGATACTTTTGTGTAAGCGCCACTGCCTTGGTACCGCCGGAAACGGTATAGATAATTACTAATGCTCCAATGATCAGGTTGGTGTAGTAAATGTTCCACCCTAAAAGTGCAGAAAGAATAAGCGAAGGTGCAAAAATGGTGAATCCGGCTGCCAGGCCACGTTGGGTTAGAAATAAAAATGCCGCCAACACCCGGGTTCTCAAATCAAATCGACCTTCGAGATATTCGTAGGCGGTATATACTTTTAAGCGATGATAAATGGGCACTACGGTTACAGAAAGTATGACCATGGCTATGGGCAAGCCAAAATAAAACTGGACAAAGCGCATGCCATCGGTATATGCCTGCCCTGGAGCAGATAAAAAAGTAATGGCGCTGGCCTGGGTGGCCATTATGGATAAGCCGATCGTCCACCAGCGCATGTTCTGGTCAGCCAGGAAATAGCCATCAATATTGCGATTTCCGCTGGTTTTCCAGGCGCCGTATCCTACGATAAATGCCAGCGTGCCCAACAACACCGCCCAATCCAGATTACTAATCATTATTCAAAAAAGCTG
>DAIQNU010000429.1:0-2916 GCA_036788235.1 Cyclobacteriaceae bacterium | reverse complement strand
GTGCCGAAAAAGACGTTATTGAATTGGCAAATAAAGCTGGTATTCCGGTGGCATCAACCTTGTTGGGCCTTTCGGCTATGCCTACCGACCATCCGCAATATGTTGGCTACTTGGGTATGCATGGCAATTATGGACCCAATGTAAAAACAAATGAATGTGATGTATTGATTGCCGTAGGTATGCGATTTGACGACCGCGTAACGGGCGATCCAAAAAAGTATGCACCACAGGCCAAAGTGATTCATATAGAAATCGATCCTTCGGAAATTGACAAAATCATAAAAAGCACCGTTGCCATTAATGCTGATGCCTCACATGCCATACAAGCTTTGTTGCCGCATGTAAAAGAAGCAAAACACGATGCTTGGTTGCAAGAATTTCACGATTGCTATAAAAAGGAATACGATAAGGTCATTCACAAAAGCATGTTTCCGGAGACCGGGGGCATCAAAATGGCAGAAGTGGTAAATCTGATCAATGAAATTACGGGTGGCGATGCCATTGTAGTTACTGATGTTGGACAACACCAGATGGTAGCTTCAAGGTATGCTAAGTTTTCGAAGACCAATAGCAATATTACCTCGGGTGGATTGGGTACCATGGGTTTTGCACTTCCTGCTGCCATGGGAGCTCAGGTGGGTCGTCCCGATCGCAAAGTTATTGCCATCATAGGCGATGGAGGTTTTCAAATGACCATTCAAGAGCTCGGCACCATAAGCCAGTATAAAATTCCGGTCAAGATAATTGTACTGAACAATGAGTTTTTAGGAATGGTCAGGCAGTGGCAACAGCTTTTTTTCGAAAAAAGATACTCGTTTACCAACATGCACAATCCTGATTTTGTAGGTATAGGCACTGCTTATGGCATTCCTTCATCAAGGATCAAAACCAGAGAAGGACTAAAAGAAACCTTACAAAATTTCTACGATGCCGAAGGTCCGATTTTCCTTGAAATAGTTGTTGAAAAAGAGGAAAATGTATTTCCGATGGTTCCTTCGGGCGATTCGGTTTCAAACATCAGGTTAGAATAATTATTTAAAAAATTACCAGCTATGTCTGACATTTATCAGGATAATCCGGAGCAGCTTGCCGAACGGGAATACACAATTTCCATACTTACGGAAAATAAACCGGGCATGCTTAACAATATAACTATTATATTTACGCGCCGAAAGATCAACATCAATGCTATAAACGTATCTGCATCGGAAATTCCGGGCGTTCATCGATACACTATTGTATTGATTACCACGCTTGAGCGAGTAGATAAAGTTGTAAAACAGATAAGGAAGCATATTGATGTATTGGGTGCATTTGTATATGAAGAAGGTGAATCTCATTATCAGGAGATAGCCCTTTACAAAGTGCCTACAAGTATTTTTTTGGGAGGCAACCATATAGAACAACTGGTTCGCTCAAATGGAGCCCGAATTCTTGTTATAGAAGAAGAATATATTGTTTTGGAAAAGACAGGTCATAAACAGGAGACTCAGCAATTGTTGGAAATACTACAGCCCTATGGGGTGCTGGAATTTGTACGCTCAGGCCGGGTGTCTATTTCCAAATCAAAACGCAAAACCGAGACATTTCTCGAAGAGCTCGAAAATTCTACTACACATATATTACACAAAAAACATAATAACGGAAAAGTTTAACAATGGCTAAGATTAATTTTGGTGGTACCGAAGAAAACGTCGTTACCAGAGAGGAATTCCCTCTAGAAAAAGCAAGAGAAGTATTAAAAAACGAAACCATCGCCATCATTGGCTATGGCGTTCAAGGTCCAGGTCAAGCACTCAACCTTCGAGACAACGGTTTTAAAGTAATTGTTGGGCAGCGCTCACCATCCAAGTCTTACGACAAAGCGAAAGCTGATGGCTGGAAAGAAGGCGAAACCTTGTTTAGCATAGAGGAAGCCCTTGATAAAGGTACGATCATTTTTTACCTGCTGTCAGATGCCGCTCAAATTCAAATGTGGCCTACAGTTCAAAAATACCTGACAAAAGGTAAATCTTTGTATTTTTCGCATGGCTTTGGCATTACCTACAAAGAGCGTACAGGCATAGTTCCTCCAACCGATGTCGACGTAGTACTTGCAGCGCCTAAAGGTTCTGGAACCAGCCTTAGAAGAATGTTCCTGGCAGGTAAAGGCTTGAATTCAAGCTATGCCATTCATCAGGACTTCACTGGCAATGCACGTGAAAAAGCCATCGCATTAGGTATTGGTATTGGCTCAGGTTACTTATTTGAAACTACCTTCAAAAAAGAAGTATTCAGTGACCTGACCGGCGAAAGAGGAACCCTGATGGGTGCCATTCAGGGTATTTTTGCTGCACAATATGCAGTACTCCGTGAAAATGGCCACACACCTTCTGAAGCCTTCAACGAAACCGTAGAAGAGCTGACCCAGAGCTTGATGCCACTCGTAGCCGAAAATGGTATGGACTGGATGTATGCCAACTGCTCTACTACAGCTCAGCGTGGTGCCCTTGACTGGTGGAAAAAATTCAGAGATGCTGTAACACCTGTATTTAAAGATTTGTACCAGAGTGTAGCAACAGGAGAAGAAGCCCAAAGATCAATTGACTCAAACAGTCAAACGGATTACCGCGAAAAACTCGAGGTTGAATTGAAAGAACTGCGTGAATCGGAAATGTGGAGAGCGGGTGCTGAAGTGCGCAAGCTTCGTCCAGAAAATAGTTAATTCGCATTGCACTTTGTTGCAGTGAAAGCATTTTAACAATATTTATTGAAAAATTCCGGAAAGACTTTTCTTTTCTGATAAACTCGATGGCCACTTTGTACCATTGGCAAGTGTTCTTAACAGTACATTTGCCGGTTTACTAAGAAGCCAGCGAAGGATCAGCGAAGAAAAGTCCCGGTCTTTTATCACCTAACACTAAGACCTAGTATGGA
>DAIQNU010000428.1:0-2926 GCA_036788235.1 Cyclobacteriaceae bacterium | reverse complement strand
AATAAGGGGCTGATAAATACCGAAACCACAATTATTGAATCTACCTCAGGCAATATGGGCGTCGGCTTGGCGCAAAGCTGCTTAATGCACAACCTCAATCTGGTATTGGTTATTGATCCTCTTATAAATAAAGCTACAGAAGTAATTTTACGTAGTTATGGAGCAAGGCTAGTAAAAGTAGATTAGAAAGATCCATATGGTGGCTATCTGAAAACCAGACTGGCAAAAGTAGAGGAGTTGCAAAACACCATTCCCAATTGCTTTTGGATAAATCAATATGAAAATCATGCAAATCCTGAAGCCCACCAAACCACTACTACGGAACTAATTCGTCAAATTGGCGAGGATATCGACTATTTATTTATAGCGGTAAGTACGGGAGGCACCATCATGGGTTTTGCACAGGAGATCGCGAAGCGTGGTCTAGGAATCAAAATTGTACCTGTAGATGCGCTGGGTAGCAAGATATATCCTTCTGTTAATTGTCAGAGACTTATACCTGGTATGGGGGCAAGCCGCCAGTCACATTTTATTGATAATTCATATCTGGAGCCTCCAGTACATGTTTCTGATCTGGAGTGTATAATGGGCTGTAGAGCTCTGCTGCAAACCGAGGGCATCATGGCTGGTGGATCAACGGGTGGAGTGGTTATGGCCATTAAGCAGCTGCTGCCTTCTATACCCCGACATAGCAAAATAGCCTTTTTGGCAGCCGATAGGGGCGACCGGTACATCAACACCATTTATGATGATGAATGGGTAACGCAAAATTTCATGCATGAAGCAATCGATAATTCATTGGAAACCCATTAATGCTACAGGCTGTGAAAGTTTGGAAAACAAAAGACCTGAAACCAGAAACTAAGGCTCAAAATACAGCGCTTAAGTTTTTCAATATCCATGAATATACTTCATATCCACAATCTGAAGTAGCTGATATTGCCATAGTAGGAGGTGGCCCTAAAGGATTATACGCCTTGGACAATCTTCGACAAGCATTACAAGAATCTGATTTTAACATGCCGCTCGAAATTCATTGGTACAACAAAAACCATTTTTTTGGCAGCGGAGATATATATCGTACCGACCAGCCCGAATTCTTATTGATCAATTTTTGTATTGGCAATATAAATATGTGGCACCGAGACGATTTGCATGGTTTTGAAAAACTAAGCCTTACCGAATGGATTCGTGCAAATGTGATGGATTCGAGCCGGGTTTCTGAAGATGATTTTGCCTCGAGAGCATTGGTAGGTCATTATTTACAAGATGGTTTAAATCAATTAGTAAAGCAATTGCCTCATTATGTGAAGCTGAGATGTGTAAAAGGCGAGGTTGTAGACCTGGTGCCAAATGAGCGCGGAAAATGCTTTTCTTTGATTACTTTGTCAGAAGATCATTTGCCTGTAAAGTACAATGAAATAATGCTGGCTACTGGCCACTCCAACAATTTTACTAACAAAGGTTTAGAGGCACTACTTTATTCATATACAGAAAGAAGCAAATTCAATTTCATACAAGGTATATATCCTGTCGATCAAAAATTGAATACAATACCAGCACAGCGTCATGTATGCATAAAGGGCCTCGGATTAACATTCATAGATGCTGTATTGGCACTTACCGAAGGCCGGGGAGGTCAGTTTGTCACAAAAGATAATCAATGTATTTACCATCCTTCAGGAAAAGAACCTAAAACAATTAGCTGTTTTTCAAGATCCGGACTACCTATGCTGCCTAGAAGTTCTTCGTGGCAAGATTCGCCCTATCCGCTAAAATGGATTAATACAGAACTTGTAAGTGACCTTTTGGTGGATAAAGGCAACATTAGCTTTGAAGAAGATTTATGGCACTTACTTCAAAAAGAATTTGCCCATGCCTATCATCAGGCAGGCTTGGAGCGCAGTAAATTCAATAAGCAAATTGATTCAGATTCAAAAATTAATACTCCCACAACTATTGATACGGGAGAGGAAGCGTCCTTTAACATTGACGACTTTTTTAATTTTACGGCTTCTGATAAAATACTTAGCGCTGAAGAATATCATGGCAAGATGATGCAATTTTTAAAAACTGGTGTTGCTGAGGCGAAAATGGATCAACGATTTAGTCAATGGATGGCTATAGCCGCTGTTTGGAAGCAGGCACTTCCCTTAGTAGCCAAATGCTATGAGTTTGGTGGATTCACCGCTTCATCTCAGCAGTGTTTTGAAGCAAATTATTTAGGCAAGTTAAATCAGATCAGTTTTGGTCCTCCCGTTGTCAATGCTGAAAAATTGCTGGCCATTGCTGAGTCCGGCATTTTAAAATTTCACCTGGGACGCAATACTCATTTAAAATTTTATTCAGATGAAATCCACATTTATTCTGAACAAACACAGGCATCTTTTAAAATTGATGCACTTATAGATGCACGCATACCCAAAAATGATTTTGATACAGGAGTTTCTTTGCTCTACAAAAATCTGCTGCATCGAAAACTGGCAAAACCGTTTCAGAATAAAGCCCACAAACCTGGTTGTGTAAGCATAAATACGGGTGGGCAACTGCTCGGACATGATGGCAGAATTATTTCAAATATCGCACTTATGGGCACACCTACCGAAGGTATTACTTTGGACAATGACAGTCTTTCCCGTAAGCGCAATGATTTTTCCAGACTATGGGGCAAGCGGGTTGTCGCAGCACTGATAGAAAAACTAACAAAAAAATCGGCAAACGATATAGAGCTTTGCGATTCAAAATAGACAAACTTATTGCAGCCAATTAATGAGGAATACCCTTCCCCTGGTTGCAATGCTGATAAAACTTTTGTTCTTGTTTTTGAAAATCTGGATTCAATTTTACTGAAGTTTCGCACATGAATTTATAGCAAAATTTGTAGGGCTCTGCTTCATTTTTGTTATTTAAACACTGTTTCAATTTC
>DAIQNU010000427.1:0-2930 GCA_036788235.1 Cyclobacteriaceae bacterium | reverse complement strand
ACCATTGATTTCATATTCGAAAAAATTTATTGTTAGGGTTGTTTGCAATAGAAATAGCATGCTAATCATATTTCGAAAGAATGCTAAGCCATTTTGCTTATTTATGATCACAAATTTATCATAATTCAATCATATAATGAAATAGTTAATCAATATTTAACAAAAAAATAATTTAAGTTTGGGTAATTTTGTACATTTGCTGCGTGTAATATCGTGACTATGAACCAACGGGAAAGATTAAAGGAGATTAAGAAATATCTTTTGAATCATGTTGATCTTGATGTCAGTCAGGCATGTGAGGTTTTTCAGGTTTCGCCGGCTACCATTCGCAGAGATTTTAATATTTTGCTTGAAGATGCGGAAATTGAAAAAACCTGGGGAGGCATTTCATTAAAACCTCAGGCCATACCACCGGACGAACTTACTTCAAGCACCTATCGCAAGACTTTGCATAGTGAAGAGAAAAGAAAGATTGCCGAAAAAGCTGCTTCCTTAGTAAAAGATGGCGATGTGATTTTGGTAGATGGAGGAACTACCACCTATTACATGACAAAATATTTAGCCACCAAAAACATCAGAGTTATTACCAACTCTATACTAATCGCGCACAAAATAGACATCGATCGACAAGCAAAATTTGGTGGAGCTGAAGTTTTCATTACTGGGGGTTTTATTTACCACAATTCAGGATTGCTGATAGGGCCTCAAGCCATCGACAATATTAAACAGTATCATGCCAATGTGGCTTTTTTATCAGTAGGTGGCATAGAGTCGCATGCAGCCACCAACAGCAACCAGCTCATTGTGGAGACCGAACGTACTATGATTGAGCAAAGTGAAAAAGTGGTAATGCTCGCCGATAGCAGTAAGTTTGGCAAAAAAAGTATGGTGAAAATGTGCGATATACAAGAGATTGACATAATAGTGACAGAATACAATCAAGAAAAACAAGAGATCGTACAATTGATAAAAGATCAAAATGTGCATGTAATCAGTTGCCTATAGGATGCATACCATATAAAATTTCGTGGATGTTTGGCAGTCCTTAAATACTTGAAAGGAATGTCTATTGTGATAAAGGCTTCGAAAGCAATGAGTTTTTGACTGTTTCTCACAGCTAGCACAAAAAAGAACAAATAAGTTTGAGCAATTTTTTTTGCCGTAAGCCAGCATTAAGAGTGTTGTGATGCTGTGATGTACTTAGTCTGGATTTTTTAAGTAGCATGGAAGGCAGGTGGGTGGCTACAAAGATTACCAGAGAAAAACGGGTAAAGCCGTTTGTAATGAGAAATCATGCACGATTTTTTGGGAAACTGAGACTATTACCCTGCGATACCGGGCAATAAAACACCTTTGCAATTCCATAAATGAGTTAATGATTTTGTATTTTTGATAAAATATATGATTATGAGAACAATTTAGATAAACATACCAGATTGCGTTGATTTGAAGGATTATGATTTTTCAATGATCATTGCTGCTAAGCTTTATGAAGATTCAAAACTTTCTTCAGGACAAGCTGCTCAGATTGCAGGATTATCAAAAAGAGCATTCATTGAAATGCTAGGGATATATGGTGTTTCTGTTTTCAGTACTTCCATTTCTGATTTACATACCGATATTGCAAATGCCTAAGGTTGTAATTTCAGATACCAGCACTTTAATACTTTTTCATAAGATTGACGAGTTTGATCTTTTAAATAAAGTGTATGTGGAATTGATTACTACGCCCGAAATTGCAGAAGAATTTGGTGAAAAATTACCTGATTGGATTAAAATTCAATCGGTTTCTGACAAAAAATATCAGTTGTTTTTAGAAACACAAATTGACAGTGGAGAAGCAAGTGCTATTGCTTTGGCAACAGAGTACGATGATGCGTTTTTATTACTTGAAAAATACGCTGATCAGAGTATTGAAAATATTGAGAACATTCAAATTTTAACTGTCCCTCCCATCAATGAAATTGGATCGGTAACTGAAATCATTAAAGCATTTGGCAATCGTGAGGAATACGAAAAAGCCATCAGAGAATTACAAAACGAATTGTATAACATTGCATAATACAATGAGTGACTTTAGGGATAGTAGTGACTTCATTGCTTGTCCCAACTGTCCCTAACGTCGCTAAAATAAAAGATGGAAGAGAAAGATAAAAATAAAGAAGGTTTTATACCAAAACATGGTGGTTACCGCAATTTGATCACTTATCAAAAAGCTGAAATAATATATGATGGCACGATTTATTTTACTAGAAGGTTCTTTAAAAAATATGATCGAACCATTGACCAAATGGTACAAGCTGCAAGAAGTGGGAAACAAAATATTGCAGAAGCAAGCATGGCTTCAGGCACTTCCAAAGAAATGGAAATTAAACTGACCAACGTTGCAAGAGCATCATTAGAAGAACTTAAAATTGACTTTCAGGATTTTCTGAGGACGCAAAAATTTCCAATTTGGGATAAAAATCACAAGCTTACCACTAGGTTTAGAGAAATAAATAAAACGCCAAACGCCACCTATGAAACTTACCAAAAGGCAATTGAACACGAGCAACCGGAAATCTGTGCAAATTCAATGATTTGTTTGATTAATATTGTAAGTTATTTGTTAGCTCAACAAATAAGATCATTGGAACAAGCTTTTCTGAATGAAGGTGGACTGCGTGAAAGAATGACAAAAGCGAGAATTGACATAAGGAATAATAATAAGAAATGAGCAATATATCAGGTGTAATATAATCAATTAGAGATATATTTCGGAAAGACCCCGGTTTGAGTGGTGATGCTCATCGCATTGAGCAATTAGGTTGGATGATATTTCTAAAACTCTTTGACGATAAAGACAAGTAAAGGGAATTGATAGATCCAACATACAAATCACCGATACCAACCAAATTGCAATGGCGAAATTGGGCAGAAGATGATGAAGG
>DAIQNU010000426.1:0-2958 GCA_036788235.1 Cyclobacteriaceae bacterium | reverse complement strand
GTTGATATCACCTACGCGGGTAAACATGGCTTCCATACCACCAAAATGATTGAGACAGGATATTCCAATAATCCAGATCACTATTAGCAAAAGCAGTCCTTGAATGGCATCACTGTAGATAATGGCCTTTAAGCCACCAATTTCGCTGTAAACCAACATAATGGCAACGATGAGTGAAGCCCAGCCCCAGGCAGGCAGTGAGTCGGGAAAAGCAGCATTCATAAAAATCGCAATGCCTTGTATTTGTATTCCTACATAAGGAATCAGGAACAGAAAGGCGCTTAAAAATATCACATAACCTGCCCATTTGTTTCCGTAGCAGGTCGATAGCAAGCCTGCCACACCCCGAAAACCAGTGTCTTTTACCCGCATACGGATATGGTAGCCAAACCACAAAATGAAAAAAACCATGGCGCCATCTGAAACTGCCAGAAAAACCCAGGCGGCTATTCCGTTCACCCTGAAAAAATCGGGCATGCCCAGAAATGTAAATGTGCTGAATAAGGCCGCAGCAAAAGTCAATACACCCAGTGTAAGACCAATATTTGAACCGGCCATCATGAATTCTTCGGCGGTTCTGCCTTTTTTATACGACTTTAGCGAGGCAAATATCAACATACCTGCATACAATGCCCCAAATACCCATAGCCAAAAGATCATAGCTCTACCTCCTTGCCATTCTCCACACCCGGGTGCACTTTCGAGCCCAGGTAGGTAAGCACTACCAGCAATATGGTAATGAGAAAGGTTGTCCAAAGCGAATAGGGAATCCCCAACAAAGCAGGCTTGGATATGCCTTGTGGCAAGATGAGCGGCGTGAACGTAATCAGGCTTAAAAATACAGCCAACCAGCAGCAAAGGCGCCAGTATTTTTTCTTTGTGGGTTTATCCATTGTTGCTATTTTAAATACTTTTAAATTTACTATAATCTTGGCAATGTCAAGCCACCGTCGACCATTATTACCTGACCGGTAGAGTAGGGCATATCGCCTCTTGCCAGGGCAGCGGCTACCTTTCCTACATCATCGGGTAGCCCCCAGCGAGCCTGTACGCAGAGGCCATCGGCAATAAGCTTGTCATATTTTTCTTGCACACCGGCTGTCATGTCCGTGGCTATTACACCCGGACGAATTTCGTAAACCGGTATATTGAATTCTCCCAGACGCACTGCAAACAATTGCGTAGCCATGCTCATGCCGGCTTTGGCTATGCAATATTCGCCTCGGTTTACCGAAGCTACGGTAGCCGATATTGACGATATATTGATGATACAGCCCGAAAAGCTTTTGTCATTTTTCTGCTGGGCGATCATCTGGTTGGCTACTGCCTGGCTTAGAAAATAACTGCTGGCCAGATTGGTTTTCAAGACATATTCAAAGCTCTCTTCTGTAGCTTCGAGAATGTCACGCCGCTCTTTGGGCGCTACACCGGCATTGTTGACCAGCACATGTATTTTTCCAAAATGCTCCAGCAGGTTTTGCAATATGCCTGACCGGGCTTCTGCATTGCTCACATCTCCCCGGCAATAAATCACCTGAGTGCCATAGGCCCGCAACTGGTTCAATGCCCCGGCCGCATCTTCTTCACTGCGCACCCCATTTATGGCCAGATTAAAGCCTTCTTTGGCGAGCGAAAGTGCAATGCCAAAACCGATGCCTCTTGAACCTCCGGTGACGAGGGCTACTTTTCGTTGCGTATTATCCATGCTTTTCTTTTTTTATTTTGTGCAGCCACTTACAATTCAGGCACATCTACCCAACTGCGTTTTTCCCAACTTTCCAGTCCTTTTTCAGCCAGTTGAACTCCTTTTGCACCTTCTTTCAGTCCCCATGGAAATGGTGAATCCAGTACAATGTGCTTTAGAAATAATTCCCACTGGGCTTTGAAGGCATTGTCAAAGTCTTCTTGCTCAGGCACTTTCGACCAGCCATCTACATAGGGTATGGGTTGGGCAATATCAGGGTTCCAGACGGGTTTTGGTGTATTTCCATAATGCTGAATGTGGCATTCCCGCAACCCGGCTACTGCCGATCCTTTGGTGCCGTCTACCTGTAAGGTTAGCAAATCATCGCGACGCACACGCACGCACCAGGATGAATTGAAGTGCGCAATAACCCCGCCCTCAAGTTCAAAAGTGGCATAGGCAGCATCATCGGCTGTGCATTTGTAGGCTTTGCCTTGCTCGTCGATGCGCTCCTTGATATGGGTGGCACCGAGGCATGAAACAGCTTTTACCTCACCAAACAGATTGTCAAGCACATAGCGCCAGTGACATAGCATGTCTACGATTATGCCTCCATCGTCCTCTTTGCGGTAGTTCCATGAAGGGCGCTGTGCGGGTATGCTGTGACCTTCGAACACCCAGTAACCAAATTCTCCACGAACAGAAAGAATGTCGCCAAAAAAGCCATTTTCTTTCAATCGCTTCAATTTAAGCAAGCCGGGTAGCCAGAGTTTATCTTGCACCACACCATGCTTGAGGCCTGCCTCTGTACAAAGCTTGTATAACTCTAAAGCAGTATTGGTATCGGTAGAAATGGGCTTTTCACAATATATGTGTTTACCGGCTTTTATGGCCTTTTGTATGGCATCGGCTCTTCTGCCTGTAGTTTGAGCATCGAAATATACGCTGTAGGCATCATCGGCCAGTACTTCGTCGAGATTGGTGCTTATTTTGGATATGCCGGCACGCTTACCTAACTCTTCCAGTTTGGCCTTGTTGCGACCTACCAGTATGGGATCTGGCATTATTCGTTCGTCATCGCTGATTTTCACTCCACCTTGCTGCATGATGGCCACAATGCTGCGCATCAAATGCTGGTTGGTTCCCATACGGCCAGTAACGCCGTTCATGATTATGCCAATGGTATGTGTTTTCATTTCTTATTTATGGTTTTTATTATATGTCTGTTTAAAAATGTTTTTAATCCAGATTTTAAGAATGCAGCAAATAGGCAT
>DAIQNU010000425.1:0-2962 GCA_036788235.1 Cyclobacteriaceae bacterium | reverse complement strand
CTTTAGCCCATCCCTTTAGATAATCCAACTTTCCTTATATTTTATAGATTAGAAACTAAAGAAGCTTTTGGGAATTCTGGATTTTTTTAAGGATTGCAATTCTCGATCAGTTCCATAATGAACTTTAAGCCCTTTATTTTAAAACTTTAGCCCTTACTTTACCCAATTCTAAGCTTTTATATTCATCGTCCTAGTCTGTATTGTCATATTCTAATAAATTTTAGAATAATTTGACCAATTTAGTACATTATTATATCCTGCCTAAGAATAATTATTGTAGTCATTTTTTGTGATTTTTTAATGGTTTATCTAATGAACTGCCTTCATTCTCAATCTAAGAAAGTCTCTTTATTACAAAGGCTATGTTCAATTGATTATCAATAAAATTCTAAATAATTCCATATCTAATTTTATCAAGATTTTTTATCACATAAACCGGTTTTTTGAATGCAACAATTTACCCATTGTAGGTGGGCATGGACTTTACTCATGTTTTGCCTTCTATTAAGTGCCAAATCTCTTGAAGCGCAAGATTTGGACTCATTGCTCAATATGAGCGCATTTACCGAAGAAAGCGAGTTGCAGCGAATGCTTAATAAAAATGTAAACGTTTCGTCATCCAAAGCATTGAGCAGCAGAGAAACACCCGGAATTGTAAGTATTATCACTGCCGAAGATATCCAAAATATAGGTGCGCGCGA
The DNA here is from genome assembly GCA_036788235.1 of Cyclobacteriaceae bacterium. Classification (GTDB taxonomy): domain Bacteria; phylum Bacteroidota; class Bacteroidia; order Cytophagales; family Cyclobacteriaceae; genus JAFIEV01. Next base: position 2,261 of record DAIQNU010000425.1, on the reverse strand, counting down.
TTTAACAGACGTATTGCGGTTAATACCAGGCTTCGATATTCTTCATGATGTAAATTTTACCCTGGGCTTGGGCGTGCGAGGAAATTGGGCCAATGAAGGAAAGGTCTTGTTTTTACTTGATGGCCATGCAATGAATGAACTGCTCTATCAAACAGTTGCCATCGGCAATCGCTTTCCTGTTGATGCCATTGCCCGAATAGAAGTCATAAGGGGTCCAGGTTCTGCTATATACGGCGGATCTGCGGAATATGGCGTGATCAATATTATCACCAAAGCGGCTGATAGCCTGCATGGAATCCATGCCTATGGTGTAACCGGGCTACATAGCAATGCCATTGGACGAAGCAATGCGGGGTTTATGATCGGGCATAATAAAAACAATACGGCTATTTATCTTTCACTTTTTGGCGGCAAAAGTATAATTAGCGACCAGCAGTACCTTGATCTTTTCGAAGAATTTGAAACTTTTGATTTGTCCAAAAACACCTATGCGGATCCATTAAATGTCAACCTTGGGCTTCGACATCGTGGCATTAACTTCAGGGCCATGTATGATCAATTCAAATCGTCTGAACCCACAGTATATGTATCCAATAAAAATCTGTTTTTCAATCTGGATTATTTATGGAATGTCAATGAAAAGTTGACAGTAAAACCACAGCTAAAGTATTACAACCAAGTACCTTGGGAGTATGGTGACAGAGAAGAAAATGCTCCTGATTTTAGGGTAAGAGCTGAGCGCCGAAGTGCTCAAGTTGACGCTTTTTATCAGTTTTCCAGAAAAGTAAACTTAAGTTTTGGAAGCATTTATTTTCATGATAGGGGAACCGACCTGCTTGACGATGAGAATTTTGATGGTGAAAATGTGTTCGATTTGTACAACTACGCATTGTATACTGAAGGACTTTTTAAACATCGCTTAGTTAATACAACACTTGGTTTTCGCTTCGAAAAAAACAACCTATATGGAGCGGCATTTGTACCTAGGATAGCACTTACACGCAAAATTGAAAATTTTCATTTCAAAGCTTTGTTTAGCCAGGCGTTCAGAGCGCCTTCCATTCAAAACTTAAACCTTTCTCTGGATGGTGAAGAGGTAAGACCCGAAAAATCAAATGTTTTCGAGTTTGAGTTGGGCTATCAGTTCACACCGGAAATGCTGCTTTCTGCCAATGTATTTCATATCACCACACGCGATGTAATTATATATGGATCGGATGTAAGTGGTGATGATTTTTTTGAATGGTATGAAAACTTTTCGAAATCTGGCACCAAAGGCATCGAAGCGATTTACAATTATAGAAAATCAAAATGGAGTGCCAACCTTAGCTATAGCTATAGTCAGGCCATCAGCGGCAACACTGTTACTTCTTATATGTTGCCCAATAATAGCAGGCAATTCGTTGGGCAGTTTGCGCATAAGGCTACATTCAATGGCAATTATGCACTCAGTAAACATATCAACTTGAATACTTCACTTATCTATGGCGGAAAGCGATTTGCGTTTACAGAATTGGATGCCGACGATGAACCAATGGCGACACCCATAAGTGATTATTTGTTGATGAACGTTTTTCTGAATTATAGAAATTTGTTGCCAGGGCTTCATTTGGGAGCAGGTGTATACGACCTGCTAGATCAGCGTGTACCTTATTTACAGGCTTACAACGGAGGATTTGCACCGATTCCTGGCAGAAGCCGTGAGTTTATTCTCAAAATTTCTTACCAACTAAACTTTAATCAATAATCATTATGAAGCCTTTTTTTAAAATTATTCTATTTTTTACTTTTCTGGCTTTGTATTGCGGACAAGCCAAGGCGCAGGTCACCAATTTTCAGGCATATTCACTTTTTGTAATGAATATAGCAAAATACACCTCTTGGCCAGAGAATACCACAAAGTTCGAATTGGTGGTTGTTGGTAAATCAAAAATTTATGAAGAACTCAGTAAAAAAGCCAATCAGTTTCAAGTAAATGGTCACCCGATTGCATTCAGACAAGTAGATAATGTTGCTGATATAAAAGACGCTCAAATCATCTACATATCTGACAATAAAAGTTCTCTGCTAGATGAAATACAATCGGTAACTGATGGTAAGCCTGTTTTATTGATAGGCGAAAGAGAAGGTTTGCATAAAAAAGGAGCCGGATTTAGCTTTGTGCTAACCGAAGACAACAAACTTCGCTTCGACATTAACAATACCGAACTTAATAAAAGGCATATCAAAATATCCAAAACACTTACTTCATTGGCCAATTC
>DAIQNU010000424.1:0-2965 GCA_036788235.1 Cyclobacteriaceae bacterium | reverse complement strand
GTGTTTTGTTGCGAATTGTGTTCGCAGGGTGAGTATCAAGGATTGGGCCGTTGGGGTGGGGCTGCCTTTTCGGCAAAATTAGCTAAGGGAGGCTGACGAAATGGCGGGAACGGGGGAGGAGGAGTGACGGGGTGGCAGGGGTAAGGCGAAGTATTAATGCTGAGGAAAAACACGATTGGTGGGTAACGAGCTAAACCTTTAAAGCCGATAAGGAATGTTAGAATCAGATACTGTTGTTTCTCTAAAACCCTTTTCATCTAACATGAATCTAATTGAACGACGCAGAGAGTCCTTTTCAGCAGCTGAGCAAATCATGACATCCGTCAAGATATTTTTGAAATTAGGAATGTGCTTTTTTATGTAAGGCACTATCAAATTAGGTCTGGATCTGAAATAAATTTCATTTGGCCTGAATTTAATTAGTCGCCATTCTTTTTCCTCGGAAAAACAATTACTCTTTATGATGCCACAGGCGACGTTTGCGGTAGAAATAAAGAAACTACCAGCTGCTTGAATAGCATCGCTATACGTCCGTTCTGAACCAGAGAAATCAGATTTTTTAGTTACTCCAGTTTCATTAGTCTTGCTAAAAATATCGACAGCTTTGTTGACCAATTCTTCAACATACTTTTCATGATCTTCACTGTTATATAAACAAGGCAGTAATTGAACACCAGGCTCTTTCATTTTCGAGAAGTCTGACAGCTCAATTCTAACTCCCTTACAGTTGTCGGCATAACCTCTCCATTGACTTATCAAATCAGGTTCTTCGGACAGTGATAGGGTATATACAGACTGCCGACTTAATAATTCCAGAGCTGAATCAAGGGAATTAAGGAAAATTGTAATTTTCTTATCGCTTGAATATTTCTTCTTTATCTTTTCAAGCACTGCCCGAAAGTTGTTCAATCCTATTTCATATTCATCTTTGTCGTTTTGGTAAAAAAGATTTGACATCCAAAATTCTTCACAAGAGATTATTCCCACGAGAGAGGATAAATCTGTGTAATGATAAAGTTTAACCGGAGCTGGCTTGTTTACAATGTCTAATATCATTTATATTCCAGATTAGAACTTGTTTTGAAAGTTGTTTAATAGTGCGGAAGCTAAAAACATGATTTAAAAATCGAGTTTGGTTTTTGTATAGGTTGGTTTCATGAGTGATATTTTCCCGATAAATATTATGGCTTGATGTAATTAGTTTTGAAAACTACATCATCAATCAATTTCTGATTATAAAAAATTTCCGGAACATTATACATAATTGAAAAGTTTGTACCCCACATGATGGTTTGATAAGTGCAGCATATAAATGGTACACGGATATTCTCCACTACTTCGTCAAATTTATAGGTAGATATTACATAGTTGGAAGTTCGAACTTTTTTAGCGTCAAGTTGAAAATCATAAATTTGCGATGTTGTGTTCTTGATAAATTGCTCCTTCAAGAAGGAGGTATAATCACCATTATGTGCGCCATTAAGGTAATCCAAAGGCGAATTTTGGAAAGCCAAATGGCTGCTCAGACGATCCTCAGCGTTTTCATTTTGAACTGGTACAATTAGAAGTGCCATGGTTATTGCTGAGTCTTCTTGAAAACATCGAAAAACGGAGTAGTCGCCTACGCCTCTATCGAACTCCCAATTATCGGGAAAATCCGTGGAAATATTGAAATGATGATTTGAATATTTATTGCCAGGTTGAAGTGTTTCATATTTATTCGGCACACCAATGTCCATGCTCAAACCTTTTTCCTTCAAAAAGGACTTGAAGCTCTGATCCAAGATTTTCTCGCTATTTGAGGAGCTTATTTCATATGGCTCTTTTTTATTTCCTTGCTTGTTATCCATATTGTCCTGAACTGACAAGAGTATACCAGTGAGGGCAATGAATGCGATTAAGGCAAATATGAGCTTCTTTCTACTGGAGTCCATTTTAAAGGTTGTTTGTATTGGCTGGCTATGTTCAGGAGTTTGTAAATATAGGGTTTGAATTGGAACTTGAATATGTTGTCTAAGAAACGGATGATTTTACTTCTCGGGAGCCACCATAGTGGGAAAGGCTCAACCGTTGGAGTGTATAAAAACCAATTAATTCGACGTGAACTAACCGAAGGTGAGAAGTCAGGACGGGTCGCAATTTGATATCTGTATCAGAAGATGTTGAAATGTAAGCGTCTATTGCCATGAAAAAAATGATAGTTTCGTTGATAAATCCCGAAAATACATTGAATCATTAATTATGAATGGATTCTTATGAAAGAGATTATCGAAATAGTCATTCAGTCTGCGGTTCCTGGGTTGACAGGAGTATTTGGGGTTTGGATTGGGTTTTACCTGAGCAGAAATCATCAAGAAAAGATGCTTACAAGGCAATCTCTAAGTGTGGTGCGTCCATCAATAGTTAATCTGATACAAGTTACCCAAAATATACAGAACTACTACCGTGCCGAAAGTGCTGATGATTATATGCGTAAGCAGTTACATGATGTCTATACCCCATCCTCTTTGCACGAAAAATTTGTGACCATCAAAAACGCCTTTGAGCAGAAATCATACGAGATAAGTGATGTGATAAGTCCTGAAAAAAAACGTTTAATCTCAATGGCATTCGCTTGTGCATTTGGCGTTGAATTATTCTTACCGTCAAAGCAGGCTCATCCAAATTTTTACAATCAAGGGGGGGGCACAAAATACCTTCAAAAACATGTGAAAGAGCTGCTGAATGTGTTGGGAAAGATTTAATGGGTCTGTATATATGTACTCCAATTTACAGTTAGTCCACAATAAAGAATTTGGTTTTGACATTTAAACCCTTGAACCGATAGGGTAGGAGTTGCTGCCGCCGGCCATCTCACCACACCAAACCACCCCATCCCCCTCAAAGCACTGATCCTTGAGGCAATCATCAAAGCTGTTATATTTGCCCGGGCGGTGCTGATACTTACGAAGAAGCCGCCTGTTTG
>DAIQNU010000423.1:2353-2966 GCA_036788235.1 Cyclobacteriaceae bacterium | reverse complement strand
TTTCACAGTATAAGTCGAAAATGGCTTTTCTGTCTACTTCATTGGCACCTAATTGTTCCCCTTTAAGATAGGTTAAATCTATTATTTCTCCTTGTTCTTCTTTTAGCAGAACATTTAGAAAATCGAGCAGCAGGTCTTTATTAGGCTCTTCACCAAAGAGTCTTTTAAAACCGTAATCGGTAAAAGGGTTAATATATTTCTCTACAAATTCAGCCATTTCAAGAAACTTTATGCAAAGATACTATATTTCTTAACCACAGAAGTCAAGAAATAGGTTAAGGATTAGTGAAAAAAAGATATTAAAGGATGCAGGTATTAAATTGTCAAAGTAATTATTTCAGCAGGATATGAAAGCATAAAAAAGAAAATAGTAATCCATATAGAAAAAACTTATTCCGTCTTTCCGCATTTTCAGGTGCGACTTAACTATTCATTTACAAAAGCTCTTATCAATTCACCACAACCAACTGAAAATATTGACGAAAAATATCTGCTGCCTCTTCAACCTGCGTTTTTGTTGGCGGTTCTATATCATCCAATTCGTACTTAAGACCCATGGCTTCCCATTTGTGCCTTCCTAATCGGTGGTAGGGGAGTATTTCTATTTTTTCAA
>DAIQNU010000423.1:0-2343 GCA_036788235.1 Cyclobacteriaceae bacterium | reverse complement strand
GCTCCAGCCTGGCCCCAATACATATCTGATCCACATTTTTTTGCCTGTTGTTTCCCGATAATCAGCTATTGATAGCACAGATTGATTAGAAAGGCCGGTCAGTTTTTTATGCCAGGGGTCGTTGATATGCTTTACATCCAATAGTAAATAGTCTGTAACATCATACATCTGCTTTACTTCATCATTGAGAAGTTTGCCATTACTGTCCAATGCTGTGGTAATGCCTTCCGCATGTAGTTTTTCAAATAGATTTTTGATGGCCACGCGTTGCAGCGAAGGTTCGCCGCCAGAAACAGTCACGCCACCTCTTCTCCCAAAAAATGGTTTTTGTTCTACGGCCATACGCACGAGCTCATCTATGGCAATCATTCTCCCTGCATTCATATCCCAGGTATCTGGATTGGCACAATATAAGCATCGAAAATGACAGCCTTGCGTGAAGATTACCAAACGTATGCCGGGGCCGTCATGGGTGCCGAAGCTCTCGATAGAATGTATTCTTAATAATGAGTGGTCAGTCAATGTTTGTGTTGATTTTTTATGAAGAACGGACAATTAATTTGGTCGGTATACCGTGCTTTACACTTTGTAAAGAAAATCATAAAAAGGTAAAAGTCAAAAGTGGCTGAGGCATTTAATGCCGCCAGCCACCTAATTCTACCTAACAATTACATACATTCATGAAATGTACGTGTCATCACTTCCATTTGATGTGCTTTCGAAAGTTTTACGAAATTTACCGCATAGCCCGAAACTCTAATGGTGAGTTGCGGATATTTTTCAGGATTCTCATATGCATCCATTAGCATTTCTTTATTCAACACATTCACATTGAGGTGATGGGCATCTTTCGAAAAATAACCATCGAGTAGGTCGGTTAAGTTCTCAGTTTGGTCTTGTCGCGTACTACCCAGTGATTTAGGCACCATGCTCATTGTGTTGCTAATTCCGTCGAGGGCATAGCGATAGTCTAGCTTGGCTACTGAGTTAAGAGAGGCAATAGCACCATGGGTGTCCCTGCCATGCATAGGATTTGCACCAGGAGCAAAAGGTTCGCCTGACTTACGTCCATCGGGTGTTGCGCCAGTTTTCTTGCCATACATAACATTGCTGGTAATGGTAAGCAAACTCATGGTAGGGTTGGCATTTTTGTAAGTTTTATGACGCTGCAATGATTCAAAGAAGTATGATGTAACCTCTTGTGCCAGATTGTCTACACGGTCATCGTCGTTGCCATACATAGGAAACTCGCCTTGAACGTCGAAGTCAACAGTGAGGCCATTTTCATTGCGTATGGGTTTTACCTTGGCAAATTTGATGGCAGAGAGAGAGTCGGCAATGATGGATATACCCGCTGCTCCATAGGCAATGTCGATGCCATGATGCGTATCTACAAAAGCCATCTGCGCTTTTTCATAATAGTACTTATCGTGCATGTAGTGGATAATATTCATTGCTTTACAATAAACCCGAACCACTTCGTCAATGGTCAATTTGAAGTTTTGTATCACCTGATCAAAATCCAAATATCCATCGTTGAGTGCAGGAATATTTTTAAGAATGTGTGTGCCTTCCAGCTCTTCTCTTCCTTCATTCAGTGCCATCAGAAAAGTCTTCACTAGATTGGTACGTGCGCCAAAGAATTGTATACGCTTACCAATTTCTTGATGTGATACACAACATGCGATGCCATAATCATCGGTGCCCCGGCTTTCGCGCATTAGGTCATCATTTTCATACTGTATGCTAGAAGTGTCGATAGATACTTGCGCACAGAAATCTTTGAACCCAATGGGCAAATGCTGCGACCACAATACGGTAATATTGGGCTCGGGTGATGGACCTAAGTTGTACAGCGTCTGTAAAAACCTGAAAGCTGTTTTAGTAACTTTGGTTCTCCCATCTTCAAGCTGGCCACCTATGGCCTCAGTGATCCAGGTGGGGTCGCCAGCAAATATTTCTTCATAAGCCGCAGGACGTAAGTGGCGCACCATCCGAAGTTTCATAACAAACTGATCGATCAGTTCTTGCGCTTCTACTTCATTTATAAGGCCACTTTGTAGGTCTTTTTCTAAATACACATCCAAAAAGGCAGATACATTGCCTAAGGACATGGCCGCACCATCTTGCTCTTTTACAGAGGCGAGGTAGCCCATATAAACCCACTGAATGGCCTCTTGCGCATTTTCTGCCGGTCTGGATAAATCAAGGCCATACTTTTGCCCCATTATCTTGATCTCTTTAAGCGCTTTAATCTGCGAAGCCACTTCTTCTCGCAATCGAATGAGCTCTTCTGTCATCTCCCCATCCAATGACAAACGATCCGCCATTTTGGCCTCTATA
>DAIQNU010000422.1:0-2988 GCA_036788235.1 Cyclobacteriaceae bacterium | reverse complement strand
AAATACAGCAAAACAAACTGGATATACACAAGCTCGAAAATCAGAAAAAGGATCTTGAAAACTCCATCGATTTGCAAGTGGAGCAATCAAGAGCCAATCTGAGCAATAGCCTTGAAAACCTGGAACTACAGCAAGGAAATATGGAACTGGCGCGCGAAGTTTTTGATGTAACAAAAATAAAATACCAGGAAGGCGTAGGTTCCAACCTGGAGGTTGTAAATGCCGATAATGCCTACAAAGCAGCCCAAACCAACTATTATAATTCTTTATATGAAGCGCTACTTGCAAAAGTAGCTTATGAAAAAGCTATTGGTAACCTATATAAATAATCAGAAAATCATGGAAACTATGTATAAATACACTCAATCATTTTTACTATTCAGCCTAATGCTATTGGCGGTTGCATGCAGCAATCAAGATGAGCTAGAGGCTAAGAAAGAGAAGCTCAAAGAATTGAAAAAAACACAACATGAGCTAAAAGACGAAATAACAGCCTTGGAAAAGGAAATCTCCATGCTCGATCCCAATTTTGCCAGAGCCAACAGAAAAGCAACATTGGTTACTTCACTAGCTATCAAAAAAGGCGAGTTTGAGCATTATGTTGAGGTAAATGGAACAGTAGTGTCCAATAAAAACATATTGTTGTCTGCCGAGAACATGGGAAATATCCTTAAAGTGCATGTAACAGAGGGCTCAATGGTAAAGGCCAACCAAGTATTGGTATCTATGGATACTGAGTTATTGGGTAAGCAGCTGAAACAAGAGCAAACCCAACTGGAACTTGCAGAGACTTTGTTCCAACGCCAAAAAAATCTATGGGACAAAAACATTGGAACAGAAGTACAGTTCTTAGAAGCCAAAAACCGCGTAGAATCGCTTGAAACTCAAATTTCAAATATAAAATCGCAAATATCCAAGTCGCAAATAAAAGCTCCTTTTGCAGGTATGGTCGAAAAAGTGCTTGTTAATGCTGGTGAAATGGCCTCTGTAGGCACACCTTTGCTACGTATTGTTGGTCAAAGCGATATGTATATAGAAGCCGACTTAAGCGAAACCTACATTGGTATGTTTAAAACAGGTGATCCGGTGAGTGTACATTTTCCATCGATCGACAAAAAAGTACAAACAAAAGTACGGGCTATCGGGCAGGTGGTTGATTCCAATAACCGAACCTTTAGAGTTGAAACGGATTTACCTAAGTTGGATTATACAATCAAACCTAATATGATCGCTACAATGAGGCTTCGCGATCATTATTTTGAAGATGCCGTGACGGTACCTACCAACTTGATACAGCGAGATAATAAAGGTGACTATATATATGTGATTAATGGCGAAAATGAAGATAAACAAGCCAAGAAAATACATATAGAAAGAGGCATAACCTATCAGTCCGAAACTATGATAACAGGTGGACTTAATGGCAGCGAGCTATTGGTCAATGATGGTTATCGCGAAGTAATCGATGGTATGAAAATCAATATAGTTGACAGTAAATTGTAATCTGACATACATACATGGCACTTAACAACGAAAACAAACAGGTCATTCGGGAATTTGGGCTCAGCTCACTTTCTGTAAATAACCGCACAAGCGTTATAATACTGACCTTTATCATAGTGATTATGGGCTTGTATTCTTACAATACCATACCTAAAGAGAGCTTTCCGGAGGTAGTAATTCCTACAGTATATATCGGAACGCCCTACGCAGGTAATTCGCCCATTGATATAGAAAACCTGGTTACCAGGCCTATTGAGAAAGAGCTTAAATCAATTAACGGCATCAAAAATATCCGCTCAACTTCTGTTCAGGATTATTCAACCATTGTGGTAGAATTTAACCCGGAAGAAGATATAAGCAAGGCATTGCAAAATGTAAAAGATGCTGTAGATAAGTCCAAGAGTGAGTTGCCCAATGACCTTGATGCCGATCCTAATGTGATGGACATTGACTTGAGCGAGTTACCCATTATGTTCGTTAATATATCGGGAAACTATTCATTGGACGAGCTCAAAAAATTTGCTGAATACCTTGAAGATGAAATCGAAAAGCTACCTGAAATTTCGAAATGCGAGATAAGAGGAGCGCTGGAACGCCAAATCAGGGTAGACGCCGACTTACATCAAATGGAGGCAACACAAGTTAGCTTTTCTGATATTCAAAGTGCCATTGCTGGAGAAAATGTCACTCTTTCGGGTGGAAACTTATTGATTGACAATTATCGTCGATCGCTTCGGGTTGATGGTGAATTTAAAAAAGCCAGTGATATTGAAGATGTAATTGTTAAAGACGAAGATCAACGGATTGTTTATGTACGCGATGTGGCTACTGTTACAGATTCGTATAAAGAACGCACAAGTTTTTCCAGATCTTGGCAGCTGCCTGTGGTAACACTTGATGTGGTAAAGCGGGGTGGTGAAAACCTCATTATTACCGCAGACAAAATTCGCTCAATTATCAACGATGCGCAAGTGAACCGATTCCCGGAAGATCTCGATATCACCATAACGAATGACCAGTCGAAATTCACACGGAGTATGGTGGACAACCTTGAAAACAGCATTATCACTGGTGTATTATTGGTAGTAATTGTGCTAATGTTTTTCATGGGTCTGCGCAATGCACTCTTTGTGGGTATAGCCATACCACTTTCTATGTTCATGGCATTTATGATACTGAATGCGATCGGGTATTCAGCCAATATGATGGTACTATTTGGTTTGATACTCGCTCTGGGCATGTTGGTGGACAATGGAATAGTTGTAGTTGAGAATATATACCGCTTGCTGGGTGAAGGTTATACGCCCATTCGTGCAGCTAAAGAAGGTGTAGGCGAAGTGGCGCTACCCATCATTACTTCCACGGCAACTACATTGGCCGCATTTCTTCCATTGGCATTTTGGTCGGGCATTATGGGTGAGTTTATGAAATACCTGCCCATTACACTAATCATAGTCTTGGCCTCATCGCTCTTTGTGGCATTGG
>DAIQNU010000421.1:0-3015 GCA_036788235.1 Cyclobacteriaceae bacterium | reverse complement strand
GCCGAATAATCAGCCAATACAAAAGGATGATAGATTGAATTGCATAAATCCAAAAATAACCTACCTACTATAATTAGGTGCTTCGCGCGTGATCTGAATGTCGTGCGGGTGGCTTTCGATGATACCTGCATGGGTAATACGTACGAATTGGGCGCTGTGCAATTCGGTGATGGTTTCGGCACCGCAATAGCCCATACCAGCTTTGAGTCCACCTACCAGTTGATACAATACCTCCTCTACACGACCTTTAAAAGCCACGCGACCGCTTATGCCTTCTGGTACCAATTTTTTGACATCTACTTCGGCATCTTGAAAATAACGATCTTTTGAGCCTTCTTCCATGGCCTCTACCGACCCCATGCCTCTGTAAGATTTGAATTTACGGCCTTCATAAATAATCATCTCACCAGGCGCTTCATCCGTGCCCGCTAGCAACGAGCCTATCATTACACATTCGGCACCTGCCGCCAATGCCTTGACCAGATCGCCAGAGAACCGGATGCCGCCATCGGCAGTAACGGGAATATCTAGCCCCTTGAGTGCATTTACCGCATCAACTACGGCGGTAAGCTGAGGTACACCAACACCGGCTATTACACGGGTGGTACATATGCTGCCGGGCCCTACCCCAACCTTTATGGCGTCGGCTCCGGCTTGTGCCAAAGCAAGTGCTGCCTCTCCTGTGGCAATATTTCCAGCCATTAGCTCAAGCTCAGGAAAAGCTGTTTTAACTTTTTTGACTGTTTCCAACACCCCTTTAGAGTGACCATGTGCAGTATCAATACTTATAACATCAACACCGGCATGTACAAGAGCGCCTACCCTGTCGAGTATGTCAGCCGTAACGCCAACCGCTGCACCAACCCGCAAACGGCCATATTCGTCTTTACAGGCATTGGGCCTGTCCTTATTTTTTAGGATGTCTTTATAAGTAATTAGGCCGGTAAGTTTGCCATCATTATCTACTATTGGAAGTTTTTCAATTTTATGCTCTTGGAGTATCTCCTCAGCTTCGTGTAAACCAATGCTGTTATTGGCTGTTATCAAATTTTCGCTGGTCATAATTTCACTCACCGGCACCGACAGATCCTTTTGAAAGCGAAGATCCCGGTTGGTAATAATGCCTACCAATCTGTTTTGGTCGTCAATCACCGGAATACCACCGATCTTGTATTCCCGCATGATTTTAATGGCATCTTCAGCTTTGGAATCGACTACGAGTGTTATTGGGTCGAAAATGAGGCCACTTTGGGAGCGCTTAACCTTACGCACCTGATTTGCCTGCTTTTCAATACTCATATTTTTATGGATAAAGCCAAGACCGCCTTCCAGCGCCATGGCAATGGCCGTGTCGGCTTCGGTCACGGTATCCATGGCAGCCGATACCAGCGGAATATTCAGCCGGATGTTTTTGGTAAGACGGGTAGTGGTTTTAGTGTCGCGCGGAAGTACTTCAGAGTATCCAGGAACAAGCAGCACATCATCATAGGTGAGGGCTTGCTTTTCAAAACGATCGGGAATTTGATTCATAGCAAATAACTTCTAGGTAAGCTTATTTGCCGGGCAAAATTAAGTATGGCGAAGCACAAATAAAATGTAGTGCTGATATTTATTTTTAAGGCTCTATTTGGAAGGGCATCAATAAGGCATGCGAAAATAATGATGCACCAATCTGCGTGGTTTTTTGATCCAGTTATGAGAGTGTTTTTTGAGATTTGGAATTAAGAGGAGAAAGGGGGTGTAAAGTATTTATTAAAATTCATCAAAAAGGTCATCCATATACTTATTGAAACCGAATACTTCTATTACTTGTAGGTTTTGATCTATTTTATAAACTGAAATATAGCCTTTAAAAACTAAATCCCTTATATCTTCTCTATTGAAAAAAATAGACTTTCTATGTCCAAAAGGCATTTCTGGGATTTTTTTGATTTGCGAAATCAGCTCATTTTTAAATCTTCTCGCAGCCATTGGCTTGTCTTTGGCTATATATTTTACCTGTGCATTTAATTTATCTTTATAACCTTTTGTGATTTTAAGCTTCATATTTACGAATAGTCGCCTCTAACTCATCTTCAAGGTGTTGCATATCGATAAATTCAACATTGCCTTTTTCAATCTGTTGTAATTCTCTATGCAGCTCTTCATGGATAGATGAATACTCATCACTTTCTTCAATAATCTGAAATTCATCCTTACTGAATTTGCTGAGAAACCACACTAGATGCTTATATACTTTCTCATTCACTTTCAACCGAACAGTTTGCATAGATCTACTATTTATTAAAGTCTAAATATACGGTTTTTCACGGATGTGTGATCTTCCAGTTAAAGCACTTCGCAAATAGAAAAAAAACAAAAGGTTACATGTATTTATAAATCGACAACGCTAAAGGACACATGATAAGTGATATTCCTAAACATTATATTATACACAGGATCGAATTCACTAAATGAAAACTTCCAAAGCAATATATATTTATATTCAAATCAATCTAAAACCAGCAGGGCATATTTGTCAGCTCATAGTTGATATGATTTGAAGACAAATAGGCCTGCTGAAGGTGTTTTAGCTGCTAGAAGGTTGCTCCTCAGACTGTTAGGGAAAAATCGAACTATTGCTTTTTCTTATCAAGCATTAACATATCATTTACAACAATTTCGGTAAAGTACTTTTTCTCTCCATCACCATTTTCATATTGCCGGTAGGTTATTTTACCTTCGACGGCCACTTCGCTTCCTTTGCGCAGGTACTTGTCAAACACATCGACCATTGGCCCCCATACGACCAAATTATGCCATTGCGTGTCAGTAATTTTTTCTCCATCGCCATTTTTATAGCTTTCACTAGTGGCCAACGTCACTTTTGCCATTTTTTTCCCTGAATCAAAAGTCTTAACTTCTGGATCTGCACCAAGATTACCAATTAGATTTACTCTGTTGCGTAAGTTGTTCATAATACTAAATTTTTAAGTGAAACATTCGACTGATAACAATGATCCAAATATCTGGGGT
>DAIQNU010000420.1:0-3021 GCA_036788235.1 Cyclobacteriaceae bacterium | reverse complement strand
TATTAGCAAGTGATGAAATTATGTTAACCATAAAGCCAGGTGAGCATGGTTCTACTTATGGCGGCAATCCACTTGGATGCGCCGTAGCCATGGAGGCATTGGCAGTTTTGAAAGACGAAAACTTAGCTGAAAATGCTGAAAAATTAGGCATAGTGTTTAGAGATAGAATGAATGCACTGGCAGCAAAATCTGATTTGGTCAAACTGGTTCGTGGTAAAGGTTTGTTGAATGCCGTAGTAATCAACGATAGTCCTGAAAGCAAAACTGCCTGGAATATTTGCCTGGCACTTAAAGACAAGGGTCTACTGGCAAAACCAACCCATGGCAACATAATAAGATTTGCTCCTCCTTTAGTAATAAGTGAAGAAGAGCTGCATGAATGTTGTGATATTATAGAGTCAACAATTATGAAATATCATGGCTAAGCATTTTCCTGTTATACCATATTTGCTGGTAGTTTTTTGGCTTTTTGTAGCTCAAACTTCGCCAATGGTCAAGGTGAAAGTTACAGATAAAATTAATATCCTAATACCTCAGGAACTGATTCCTATGACTGATCAAGATGCAAGAGCCAAATCCATAGGATCAAGAGCGCCGATTTTGGCCTATACCAACATTGATAGAAATGCAGATTTTGTCATTAACAGTTCCTTTTCGAGATGGCGAGCAGAGGATATCCAAATGCTAAGACAGTTTTACAGATCGAACATCATGAGTTTATATGATGAAGTAGAGTTTAGTAAAGAAGAGGTGGTTGAAATCAACGGGTATCCATTTGTAGTATTTGAGTATATATCTAAAGTTATTCCTGATGAAGGTACTATTTTGAAAAAACAATTACCCATTGAATTGTACAATTATATTGGATATACCATATACCAAAATCAAACCTATCTATTTGTTTTTAATTGCCCATTGAAAGTGCAGGATAAATGGCGAAGCATTGCACCGGAAATTATCAATAGCATTAAGATAAGGTAAACCTTTCTTATAGAGTATGGTTAATAAATTTGGTATTGGACAATCCCTAAAAGTTCTTTTTTTTTAATTTGGTTTTGATTTTTGATGATGTTGAGCTACGGCACACCCGAGTATTTTATGCGTGAAGCGCTTAAACAAGCCAAACTTGCCTGTGATGCTTCTGAGATTCCGGTAGGTGCAGTAATTGTTTGTAAAAACCGTATCATTGCTAAAGCGTATAATCAGGTAGAATTGTTGAAAGATCCGACTGGCCATGCAGAAATGCTGGCCATAACAGCAGCCTGCAACTATTTAGGCAGCAAATACCTCCCTGAATGCACACTGTATGTGAGTCTTGAGCCATGTGTTATGTGTGCAGGAGCTATTAGTTGGGCTCAACTTGGCGCATTATGCTTCGCGGCCTCAGATCCAAAAAGAGGATTTAGGGTTTATAATTCAGGATTACTTCATCCAAAGACAAAATTGCTAGATCAAATTTTAGAACAAGAATCTGAAGAAATTATTAAGGCTTTTTTTAAAGATTTAAGAGAATAAATATTTTGTAATTTAATCATTTGTTAAACTATAACTAAACAATAATTATGGCTTTCGAACTACCCGCATTACCTTATGCAAAGGATGCATTAGAACCACACATTGATGCTACAACCATGGAAATTCACCACGGCAAGCACCATGCGGCATATGTTAATAACCTGAATAATGCGATAAAAGGCACTGATGCCGAATCAAAATCATTGGTCGACATTATGAAGAGTATTGGCAGCTACAGTCCTGCTGTACGCAACAATGGTGGTGGCCACTACAATCATAGCTTATTTTGGGAAGTGCTCTCTGCTAGCGGATCGGGCTCACCATCGGGTGATCTGGCTTCTGCCATAGATGCAAAATTCGGTTCTTTCGATAAATTTAAGGAAGAGTTTGCTGCCGCTGCAGCTACCCGTTTTGGATCTGGTTGGGCTTGGTTGAGTGTTGATTCAAGTGGCGAACTATTTGTTTCTTCCACACCTAATCAGGACAATCCACTTATGGATGTAGCTGAAAAGAAAGGAACACCTATTTTAGGTCTAGATGTTTGGGAACATGCATACTACCTCAAATATCAAAATAAGAGACCCGACTATGTTTCGGCTTTTTGGAGTGTAGTAAACTGGGACAAAGTGGCGCAAAATTATAGTGCTGCAAAGAAGTAATTTGATAGAAATCATTTTATAATGGTTATGCTTAAGATTTATATAACCATTTGATTTTTAACATAAAAACATCAAGAGGCATCTGCTGATAAACACGCAGATGCTTTTTTTATTTCTTGGCCTCCTCTATCAATTTTTGTAATTCAAACAGATCATCTCGCAATCTTGCTGCCTCAATAAAATCTAACTCTTTCGCAGCCTTTTCCATTTTCTTTTTTGTTTGCTCAACCAGTTTGAGGAGTTTATCTTTACTAAGATACTGCACCACCGGATCGGCAGCTATGGTAGGTTGTTCATTTTCTACATAATAGTTTTTTACCTCTTTTTTGGAGTCTGCTACTTTGGTCTGCCCCATAATAGCTTCTTTAGATCGAGTAATTGTAATCGGCGTAATGCCATTCTTTTCATTGTAAGCTTGTTGTATGCTGCGTCTTCGGTTGGTCTCATCAATGGACAACTGCATCGAATCGGTAATTTTATCAGCATACATAATTACCTTACCATTTTCGTTTCGGGCAGCACGCCCTATGGTTTGCACCAATGAACGTTGGTTACGTAAAAATCCCTCTTTATCAGCGTCAAGTATAGCTACCAGTGAAACTTCCGGTAAATCCAGACCTTCTCTTAGTAGATTCACCCCAATGAGAACATCAAAAACACCCAACCTCAATTCACGTAAAATCTCCACCCTGTCTAGGGTTTTTACTTCCGAATGGATATATCTGCACTTAATTCCTGCTCCATCAAAATATTTACTGAGTTCTTCAGCCATACGTTTAGTAAGTGTAGTTACAAGTACACGATCGCCCATTTTCACACGCTCATCAATTTCTTCCATTAGATCATC
>DAIQNU010000419.1:0-3040 GCA_036788235.1 Cyclobacteriaceae bacterium | reverse complement strand
CGCTCTATTTTCTTCTTAACCTATACAACTTCATTTGGGGAAAGTAATCTTAAACTTATGGCTGGACATGAGGCACAGAAAGGTGAGGGATACAAGTTGAGCGGTGGCATCTCAGGTTTCGAAATACCTTATTCAAGAAGTTTTGCATTGTCAACAAGCGCTTCTCCAAGAGCGGGTGGCGATTATGATATCAAAACCAGAAAACTATCACAATTCGGAAGGGTTAATTACGACTACAAGGGTAAGTATATCTTTACGGCACAAGTTAGGAGAGATGGCATCAGTTTATTTGGTTCAGAAGAGCAATATGGTGTTTTTCCAAGTGTGGCTGCGGCATGGCGTTTAATCGATGAAAATTTCATAATCTCTGCGGCACCATTTATGTCCGACCTCAAATTGAGGGTTAGCCATGGACTTACAGGTAACAGTGGTGCAATTGATCCTTATTCGTTCACGACTAGGTATAGAACTGGAAATTCCTATTATACTTTCGATGGTTCTTCGGTTGTTACTGGCATCTCAGTTGCTAACTTTGGTAATGAAGGTATAAAATGGGAGACTGTAACACAAACAAATATTGGTCTTGATTTTGGAATTTTCGACAATAAGCTAACGGGAGCTATCGACTACTATGTCAAGCAAACTGAGGATATGATTTATCAAGTTGGAATACCAGCTATGGTAGGTGTAGGCAGACCAAACACATTTGTTACCACTGTTCCCACCAACATAGGTACAATGAGAAACAATGGCTTAGATGTTGCGCTTAATTATCAAAATAACATCGGTGAATTCAATTTTGGAATAACTGCGATTGCAGGTTATTTTAGAAATGAAATTACTATGTTGAACCTGACTGAAGGTGATATTCTTAATGCCGGAAACTATGGGCTTCCTGGTATATCTGGAAGCATCAGTCGTACACAAGCAGGACAGCCTATGGGGCAGTTCTACGGTTATATTGTAGATGGTATTTTTACTCAAGAGACGCTTGATGCAGCCAATGCAGCAGCACCAGGTGGTATATATTACCTTCCAGAAACACGTCCTGGTGACTTTATCTACAGAGATTTAGATGGTGACGGGCGAGTCAACGAAAATGATGATAGGACTTTTATTGGGAATCCATGGCCAGACTTGACCTATGGATTAAGGATGAACTTTGACTATAAGGGTCTAGACTTTAGCTTGGCTTTCGATGGTGTACTTGGAGTAGATATATATAATGCTGCGGTGCCGGTTTACCAAGGCTTTTTCGCCGATTACAATTCTACAACAAATGTAAAAAACGCTTGGACTGAGCAAAATCCTAATACAACTCAACCTAGAAATGTTTATGGAGACCCTAATGGAAACTACACCACTGTTTCATCTTACAAGGTGGAAGATGGTTCATATATGAGGCTTAGGAACATTCAGATCGGTTATACTTTGCCTGGTAATTTAACTGAAAGGGCCTTTATAAGAAGAGCTAGAGTTTACGTAAGTGGTCAAAATTTATTGACTTTTACTAACTACTCAGGTTCTGATCCAGAAATAGCTGGAGATCCAACAAGTAGGGGTATTGACAGAGTTCATAGATATCCCCAAACCCGCTTCTTATCTATGGGTCTGGAATTGAGCTTTTAACAGTCTGATTTTGAATATTAAAAATCTAAAGAAATGAAAAAATTAATATATTCCCTTCTTATTGCCCTATTTTGTGCAGGGTGTAGCGAAGATTTTCTTGACATAAGTGATCCGAATTCATTGAATAAAGATATATATTTCAACAGTGTTGATGATATTGATAATCAATTGATCACATTGTATTCAAACTTGCACTCTATATCATTTTATGGCAAACGATTCAATGCTTTTATTGTCGGTAATTTAGATAAGACCTTTGATCACTCGTTTATAAATGACCCTAATAGGAACGAGCTTTTCCAAAACAATATCACATCTCAAAACGGTCTAGTTAATGACCTTTATCGCGACCTCTTTAAAGGTATAGGCATAGCTAATGACTTATTAGAGAATGTTGAATTGCTCAGGCAGAAGGATATACCAGAAGCTGACAGGGAGCAGTTGGTATTAATCGAGGCACAAGCAAAGTTTCTAAGGGGGTTTTTCTACTTCAACATAGTTAATCTTTGGGGGCGCAGGCCTGTCGACGGGGGGTACGACGGTTCCTTGGGTGGTGTGCCACTTGTTACGTCCCCAATTAAAACGAGAGCTGGTTTTAACCAACCTGTAGCTACCAATGGCGAAGTGTATGCACAGATTATATCAGATTTTAAAGATGCTGAAGACGTTTTGCCCGAAGTATGGCCTTCTACAGATGTAGCGAGGGTTACAAAATGGGCCGCTAAAGGCTTGTTAGGCAAAACGTACCTATTTATGGAGGATTACAACAATGCAAAGTTGCACCTTAAGAATGTAATTGATAATAGTGGAAAAATGCTGGTTGATTTTGATGTTTATAAGGACATGTTTAGCGGAGAAAACGAATTTAATGATGAGTCTATCTTCGAACTTGCATTTGTAGACAACCCTAATGCCGGATGGGGTTCCTGGGATAATAACTCCGGCCAAATGCATAGCATGGTTGCCGGATACTGGGTGTTTGAACCCGGAAATCCATTGAAAGCTGGCCAAACCGGTTGGAACAACGTTTATGTTCATGATGCCAACCTGACTGAATTTGGATTCGAACTTGCTGACACGCCTGATAGTCCTCAAGAATTGCAAAGTAGCGAGTATATACAAAAAATGAAAGATGAAATTGCTACTTCTGATCCACGGATTCGTGTCAACTTTCTTATCCCTATGATAGATACATTGAATTGGGCAAATGGCGAAAAGAGGATCGTGGCAAGGTATGGTGTTGAACAATTAGGTGATTATAACTGGATGCCAGGCGAGCGTCATGCTTGGTCTATTAGAAAATATTCAACCATTACTAATTCGGTTTATGCTTATAGGGTACAAACTGGCGAAAACATGTACCTCATGCGATTGGCAGATGTTTATCTTTTGTATGCTGAGGCCGCTTTGC
>DAIQNU010000418.1:2368-3045 GCA_036788235.1 Cyclobacteriaceae bacterium | reverse complement strand
AAAAGAGCCACTCATCCACAACCATGATCCTTACTATAAAAACTTTTTTTTAATCAGGAATTATACTCAATGTGCCTTCAATAATTGTTTGCCAAGACACGAACATATGTCAAATTCTTGCCTGATAGGTAAAAAGGTCATAATACCTTCCCTGTTTTTCGATCAGGCTATCGTGCTGACCACTTTCCACGATTTTTCCCTGCTCAATTACCAGTATCTGGTCGGCTTTGCGAATGGTGCTTAAGCGGTGAGCAATTACAAAGGTAGTCCGGCCTTTCATTAGATATCCAAGGCTTTTTTGAATATAAGATTCGCTCTCCGCATCAAGGCTTGAAGTTGCCTCATCGAGAATAAGTATTTGCGGATTGGCCAAAATGGCTCTGGCTATGGCCACCCGCTGTCTTTGTCCGCCCGATAGCTTCACACCCCGCTCACCAATGGTCGTCTCCAGGCCTTCCGAAAAACGGTCAGTAAATTCATTTACATGCGATAGCTGTACAGCATCCAGCAATTGCTGTTCAGTGGCATCAGGTCTTGGAAAAAGTATATTTTCCCGGATGGTACCCTCGAAAAGAAAATCGTCCTGCAGTACTACGCCAAGGTATTTGCGGTAACTGTCCAATTTAATGGTCGATAGGTCGATACCATCTACAGTTATGAGTCCCTGGCCGGGATTG
>DAIQNU010000418.1:0-2358 GCA_036788235.1 Cyclobacteriaceae bacterium | reverse complement strand
CATGGCAAAGGCAGGAAATAAACCGGCAATAGTGGCCACCAAACCGGCAATGGTTGTTTTGCCAGAACCAGAACTACCCACCAAAGCCGTAACCGATCCCGATGGCGCTTCAAAGCTGATATCATTGAGTACAGGTTTTCCCGGTTCATAGGCAAAATTGACATTTTTAAAGGAGATATCCCCCTTTAAGGTTTGCAAGGTTTCCGTTCTGGTATCATCGTCAGCTTCTTTCTCCATATTCATGAGCTCCTCAGTACGGTCAAGGCCTGCAAATGCCTCGGTTATCTGGCTGCCAATATTGCTCATTTGTACGATAGGCGCTATTAAAAAACCCAGATAAAGGGTAAAAGCAAAAAAATCACCAATGGACATTTCTTCCTGCATGATCATATAGCCACCCAAACCCATGATACACACCCCAGCCAAGCCCAGCAAAAGGGTGGAGGCACTGGTCACAAAACTGGTGGTAGTCAGACTCTGTTTTACATTCAGAAATAGCCTTTCTACGCCATCTTCAAAGGTTTTTACTTCTTGTTGTTCGGCATTAAATCCCTTGATTACCCTAATGCCATTGAGCGATTCAGTAAGTCTGCCAGTTACTTCCGCATTGATCACACTTCGCTTTCTGAAAATGGGTCTGATGTATTTGAAAGCTTTTAGAGAAATGAATCCAAACACAATTAGTGGTACTAAAATGTATAAAGTCAACTTTGTGCTAATCTGTAGCAATAAAACCAGCGCTATTACAGAAGTAAGCACACCCCCAAATAATTGCACCAATCCGGTACCTACCAGATTGCGAACGCCCTCCACATCGCTCATAATCCTCGATACAAGTTCGCCTGAGCGGGCGCTGTCAAAAAAGCGGACTGGTAAATGTATAATCTGTTTTTGCACCGTAGACCTCAATTTGGCAATCAGCCTTTGAGCTTCTACACTTAGCAAAAGTGTAAGTACATAAGATGTGACTGACTGAATAAGCAAAGCTGAAAACACGGCTACCAAAAGCCATTTCAGTAGTTCAATATCTTTGTTTACTACAACTTCATCGATCAGATATTTGCTGGCGCCAGGTAAAACCAAACCTGCCAATCTGTTGAAAATTATTAGGACAAGTCCTAAAAGCAACAAACGGCGACGAGGCCATATAATGGTTTTAAATACTTTTCTAAGATTGGTTTTAGATTCTTGTTTATTGTGGGTTTTAAATTCTTGCATAGCTAAGTAGTTGGTCGAAAATTACCAAAACTCTAAACCTATGCAAAGCCATTTATGTTAGATGGTCATAAAAAAAGGTGGAAAATCGGATTCCCACCTTTTTTAAAAAAAAAGAAATCTCAATACCAGTCTAAAAAATCTCTAAAAGTTGAAGTTCAAAAAATTAATCAGAGGTTGTTGAAGAAATCAAATTTTGCATTCATATACACAACATCAATTCTTTCATAATAATTCCCGAAAAATTGAATTTTTTTTGATTGTTTAATCAAGCCTGCCAGTTTGGATAGCATATAATGCCCATTTGTCTGGTTGCCTGTTAAAGATTGAAAATCAAGACAGGAAGGTACTAAGCGCCTAATCACACTATTTTTTAACATTTGAAAGCTCAAGCCTACGTAGTATTGTAAAAGAATGTGTTATACCCTTTGAGCTGTTAGATTTATATTAGCGGCTGAATGACATCTAATTCATCCGGTATTTCAATTAAAACCCTAAAAAATATGAGTAATCCCAGAAAAAATTTAATTGTAGCTGTTTTAGTCATTACATGCCATTTTGCAGGTATAACCCAATGCACAGGTCAAGCCAATAACCAACTCAGCGAGACTGAAATACGCGATGGCTGGCGGCTATTGTTTGACGGTAAAAGTATGAATGGTTGGCGGCGATTCCAGCAAGAGGGTGCTAAAGGTTGGGAGGTGCAAAATGGTAATTTAGTAGCGCTCGGCCAAGGTAGTGATCCGGATGGCGACCTAATCACAGAAGAGAAATTTGACAATTTCGAATTGTATATCGAATGGAAAATATCACCCAATGGAAACAGTGGTATATTCTTTCATGTTTCAGAAGACGAAGCCTACAAAACCGTGTATGAAACCGGGCCAGAATATCAATTGATTGATGATTTGCGACAGGGTAAAAAATCGCTTGGAATGAATGGTACCGCCGGAAACTATGGCATGCATGCGCCTGATAATCCTCCATTGAAAAAAGCTGGCGAATGGAATACAACTCGAATAATAGTTGATAATGGAAAAGTGCAGCACTGGCTCAATGGAAAGATGGTTGTTGAATATGAACTGTGGTCTGATGAATGGGAAAAACTGCTGAAAGCCGGAAAATGGAACGAATACCCGGGCT
>DAIQNU010000417.1:0-3051 GCA_036788235.1 Cyclobacteriaceae bacterium | reverse complement strand
TTCAAGGTAGAGTCCATTTTGAATGCTCTTGTTGGTAATACCGTTGAATCCAAGCCAGCTTTCCCGGCTGTTTGATTACTTTTTAGAGCCAAGTCTTCCTTCACTCTTTCATTTTGCCTAGCGAGTAGTTTATTTTTAAGCGATTCAGTATCTATGTTGCTCACTATTGCCGAGTCGGTCATCAACATGTTCATATCAACGAGTTCATATCCGGCAATTTCAATTTTAGAAATATCTTTCTGCTGAGTTTGTATTGGAATGGGAATTCTCACCATCCCATTATCATTTGTCAGTCCCTGGTATTTTCTGTTTGAAGCCGATATGCTTAATTCTATGAGGGCCGATTTAAGCGGTGCTTTGCTTTCGTCTTTGACTATTCCAATAAAAATCTGATGGGTTTTTGGGCTCATCACAATTTCTATCATATTTTCACTCCAGCTCCATGAGGCAATTTCCATCGTTTTGTTCCAGGCACGTACTTTACGTGGACGCGATGTTTTTTTCCAATTTTTTACAATGATCTCACCCTGATGGTTGGTCGTATATCTAAATACATCATCAATTACTACCTGCACATTACTTACTGGTTTAAAATCACTCCCATAGGTTTTTATGGCAAGTGTGTCACCAGATTGCGCGAAAAGCTGGCTATAACCAATTTGGCATAGAAAAATCACTAGAGTAAAAACAAGTGATTTATGCATAATTACTTTTGAGCTTATTTATGATTCAGATCAATTTCTTAATCTTTAAAATTACCATTAAGTGCACCAATTTGAATGCGACTTTCAGAAGAATCAATCACATCTGTAAGAATTGGCGTTAAAACGATCTTATATTCTACACTTAGCGAGTGATTGCCCGAAACATAAATGACAGATTGAAAGCCTTTGTATTGTTCCTTCTTAACGGTAACCGTGAATTCGCCAGGGTAGGGGACTTTTATAAAAAAGCGTCCGTCATAGCCAGAGCGAGCCTCACTAATTTGCTCCCCGCTTTTATTATCGATAACTACCACGTCTACATTTGAAAGTGATTGCGGATCCATATCAGGATTGCGAATCGGGTCATCGAAAAGAATATTACCTGTGATCATATATCGAAAAACCTTGCGGTTAAGTGCAAAGTAATATATGTTGTCGTTATTGCCTTCGGCGCCTCTGTTAGAAGTGAAGAAACCAGTTGTGCTGTTTTTGTCAAATATCAAACCGAAATCATCTGCAGCACTGTTTATTGGTCGTCCTAGATTGTGCGGTGTAATAGCTAAGCTGTCGCTAAAATTGAAAGTGTAAATATCAAGTCCACCAAGTCCGCCGTGTCCATCGGAGGAAAAGTATAAAGAACCTTTTGCGCCCATATAGGGAAAGAGTTCATTGCCAGCAGTATTTACATTTTTACCTAGGTTTACAGGGCTGCTCCATTCATTTCCTGTCCAGGTACTTTTATATAAGTCCATACCACCATAACCACCCGGGATGTCAGAAGAGAAATAAAGTGTTTTGCCATCTGTGCTTAGACTTGGATGCGCCATTGAAAAGCCCTTAACATTTATATTTAATGATTTTGGATCGCTCCATTGCCCATTGATAAATTCCGAAGTGTATAAATACAAAGGGATTTTGCCATTGGAATTTTTTTCTTTCGCTCCGGCGCTCCTGGTAAAAATTATTTTCTGATCACCTGGAAATACGGTTAGTGGACCCTCATGCAGAGAAGTGCTTAATTTTTTATCAAAAACTTCAGGTTTCGCAAATTCTGGTGCCTCCGTCAGGTTGTCGTGAGATTTTTTCTGAGCGAAATATAGGTTGTCAAAATTTCCCTCTTCACCATTTTTATGTTTAAATATGGCGTGTTTGGGCCGGGACGAAACAAACACTATTCCATTTTGATAAAAAGCCGGACTGAAATCAGAAAATTGGCTGTTTATTCCAATTTTTGAAACCAGATAAGCGGCAGAATCAGCATTTAAATCTTTAAGGTTATCAATGGCTTTTATTTTTGCCTTGGGTCGTGTATCACTAGGGTTTATGCTGCTGTAATAGCCATACCAATAACGGGCATCTTGATATCGCCCCGATTTGCAGAGTACCTGGGCATAATCGTACGCATGCTGATCCATAACTGCCGGTTTAGTTATTTTCCCAAACCAATGAACAGCTTCGTCAGCATTGTTCATCCTCAAATGGCATAAAGCAAGCTTAAGTTTGAGCTCATCATTATCGAGTTGGCTCGACAATAATTTTTTATAAACCTCTACAGCTTGTTCAAACATATTGGCTTCGAAGTATTCCTTGGCTCTTTGCTGGTCACTTTTTAAGCCTGAAAATATTGTTTCTTGGGCATAAAGATTATCAACTTGCCAACTCCAAATCAGCAGCAACAAGAAGGTAAAGGTATATATATTTTTATGTGCTTTCATCACCAGAAATATCTTGTACTTACTACTTTATGATATGAAAACCTGAACATATAACTGATCATAATTTCATGAGAACTGGTTCTTAAATCACCCGCACCAGCAACAGGCATATCAAATGCATAACCCATTCGCATCTGCGAGGTCAATTGCATTTGAGTTAAAAAATTCATTGAGTTGAGCGATCTGTAAGAACAGCCCAACCATAGCACGTTGCGTAATATTACATTTGTGTTGAGGTCATAAGACACAGGGGTACCCTCTGAAACCCTTATCAAAAAACCAGGTTGCAATTGCCAATCGGAGCTCAGATCTATCAGATATCCACTCGTAATAAAGAAGTGGTTGTTAAATAACATACTCCTCATTCCCGTGTTGTCTATAATTCTTTTGCTTTGGTTTAATCTTGGAGCCGAAACACCCACAAAAAACTTGGGTGCCTGGTAATAAAATCCAGCGCCAAATTCCGGAAAAGCTTCTTGAAATACGCCGGCGTCTATATATGGATCATTCGGATCCTCAACTTCTGAACTTACAATAGTATAGTCTGCTTTGTATCGGTTGAATCCGGCCTGTAGACCCATAGAGAGCACCCGATCTTTGCCTAGTTTTACTTTATAGGCATACATAGCTGC
>DAIQNU010000416.1:0-3059 GCA_036788235.1 Cyclobacteriaceae bacterium | reverse complement strand
TGCTCGTATTTCAAATATTTTTCCTAATTCCGTGAATTTTCCATTATGCAAGACGATAATAAATTATCGAAACTTGCGTTTTTTGCAAGTTTCGATAATTTTAAAGGTGGGTGAACATTCTAAAATAATTAGACCTTACCCACTTACATATTTTGCATTATCCAATATCGGTACATTATCACTACAGTCGAATGCTCCCGCCAGAATTATGTCTTTTTCAAATCCGCGAGCTATTAATTCCTTACCCGAACTGCACTTCATAAGTCCTTCAAGCAGGTTTTCTTTAAAACTGGTAAAAGCCGATAAGGCAATCCTGGTCTCCGGTGATAATGTACCTTTCAAATAATAAATAATGGCACCAGCTCCAATCATATCTTCAAAACATGGCCGCAAGCTCCCATTTGACCATTTTTCTCCCGCTGGTATAAAGGCGATCTTTCTGCCTGACTGCAAAGCGTATTCGGCAATAGCTTTAGCATTTCGCAAACAACCGCAAAGGGTTATTGTATTACCTGTTGTCAAAGATAGCGAAGAACCATTCGGGGATGGAAGCACTATTTGCTCTCCCTTTTTTACAGCTTGCAAAGATGTGGGTGAAAGTGAGTAGGCATCTGAATATTGTCGCTTAAAGTCTGCAAGAATGGCATTTTTACTTTTTGCGAATTCGACTGCTGTTTCATCTTTCCATTTGTAAGGAATTACCGAAGCTAATTTGCCGGTTACAATGTCAACACATGTTGAAAATGAAAGAATGTCGATGATAATGATTACATCAGAAATTGGGGACAATTCTTCAACCCCCCTTTGACCCCATTCCAGTCTAATGTCAAATTCATTCTGATTATAAATCATTTTTTGCCTATTTCCCCATTAACTCAGTTTACCCCTTGTTGAAACTTGATGTTGACTTCTCTGAATGCGCCCATTTTAAAGCCAAATACAAGTGTGCAAATTAGTACACCCAGTCCGCCGCCCATCAATACATTCGGAGCGCCAAACCATTCGGTGAGTAAGCCTATAAGAAAACTGCCTATGGAAAGTGCACCCATAAACAGCATGATGTACAAGCTCAGTACCCGGCCTCTCTTGTCATCCGGTGTGATGGTCTGTAAGAGCGTATTGGATCCGGTGAAAATCATGACCCGCCCAAAACCAGACATAACCAGGGTGAGCAACGAAAACCACAGCACGTCAGATACGGCAAATGCCATAACGCCCACCCCAAAAATTATTCCCCCATAGAGTATGTATTTGTCAAGTCCTTCCAGTCTGGATTTATTGCCCACAAGCAAGGCGCCCAACACCGAGCCCAAGCCAATGGCACTGGTCAGGTAGCCAAATACTTCAGCACCTGCGTTAAATACGCGACCCGCAAAAACCGGAAGAATGACAATGTAAGAGACCCCCAGCATGGTAATGAAAGCGACAAAAACAAGAATCAGCTTGATGGGTGGTGATTGATAGGCATAATTGAAGCCATCCATAAACTCAACTTTGAAATTGAGTTTGTAGGTCTTCTTTATATAGTTTCCGTATTGTATCAGACGAAAGCAAACCACCACCAGCAAACTCATAATTCCATAAATAACAAAACAAACCCCTTCGCCAACAAAAGGAATAAGCAGTCCTGCTATGGATGGCCCGGCGATTCGGGCTGTATTGAACAGAGACGAATTGAGCGCGATGGCATTTGTCAGGTATGTTTTATCCTCTACCAAATCGTTGACCATGGATTGTCGTGAGGGCATTTCCAGTCCGCTAATACAGCCAAAAACGATTTGAATGCCGATCATCCACGCAACGGTAATCTGGTCGCCAAGCGTAAGTGCTGCCAGTAAAAATGAATTGGCCGCAAGCAGACTATGTGCCAGGATTAAAAGCTTGTGCTTGTTGTATCTGTCGGCGATAACACCAGCAAGAGCCGATATAAAAAAGGCAGAAATCTCTCTCGAAAAGGTGACCACACCAAGAAGCAATGCAGAATCTGTCAATCGAAAAACAAGCCAGCCGATAGCAACCTGCTTTATCATGGTGCCCAGATTTGAGAAGGCCTGCCCCCAAAAATATAGTCGGTAGTTTTTGTATCTAAAAGCTGAAAATAAGACCATAAAGTCTATTGTTAATGTATGGCTGTTGGTTACTGTTTAATTGGGCGCTAAAACCTGACAGGTAAAAATCAGGTTCTACTTAATTGAGCCCTTTGCCTATCCGGCTTTTTTATTTGGCAAATTAACTGGTTCATGGTTAGTGCCTGGTGTAGGAGCTGTTAGTTTTTGGTTAAGTGTTTTGTATTGGCAAAACGGCTCTATTGATCACATTTCATTTAAATCAAGATTTTGCAGCAAGTCAAAACCCGGCTCTTTTATTAGTATTTTGCAATAAACCCGATCCAGCCTTGTAATTATGAACCACATTTCCTCTGAATTGTCTTTTACTACGTTGATAAAAAACTCATTTGGAAGTGCGAAAGTAAATAAAGATTCTGCTGAAATGATGTCAATAGTCTGCGATTTCAGGTCAAACTGCTGGATGGTTTCTGAAAAGCAGTATGGATTATGGATTATTAAATCGCAATCTTCCTTTTGACGAATTACCTCCTCTCTGTGTGCATCGAAGACTTTTCCGGCAAGCAATCGTTGTAAGACCAAAGCAGGATCTTGCCGGTAGCGATCAAAAGCATTTCGAAAAACCCTGCGAAGCAATCTCCCATACAAGGGGCTTTCAACATATATACTTAGGTCCAGCACAGGTTTTATGTGGCTATCGCAAGCATAGAGCCCTTCAAAAAATACAATAGGCGTACTGCATATTTTTTCATAACCAATTTGTCTTTTTTTCTCAAAAGAATAAACAGGCATATCAATTTCACCACCCTTCTTGAGGGTTTCGAGCATTTGGCGGGATTCTTCGATACCAAAATTGGCCGGATCGTCCCAGTGATATTTAAATTCAAAATAGTTGGATAACTGAATGCCTTTTTGATAATTGTCCTGGGCGAGCAATTGGGCTTGAGTGGAAAAATGACAGAGCAAGACTTTAGCAACCTGTGAGCTTTTACC
>DAIQNU010000415.1:0-3069 GCA_036788235.1 Cyclobacteriaceae bacterium | reverse complement strand
CAAATCGCGCTTAAAGTTTGCTGTGTTTTGCAACTGCTTTTGGGTTGCATGATATACTTCCCTGATACTGATGTTTCCCCAGGCAAGGTATGGACTTAAGCGGCTGCAGCTTTCTCGTGATAGCTGTGGTTTAGAAATATGCCGGCTATAATCTGCTATTCTGGTG
Organism: Cyclobacteriaceae bacterium; assembly: GCA_036788235.1. Taxonomy (GTDB): domain Bacteria; phylum Bacteroidota; class Bacteroidia; order Cytophagales; family Cyclobacteriaceae; genus JAFIEV01. Next base: position 2,903 of record DAIQNU010000415.1, on the reverse strand, counting down.
CGAAAAAACGAATCTAAGGTTTGCAATGCCATACTTGTACCGCCTTTTTGAAAGTGGTTGGACTTTTGTGTGAAATCAGGCACCTGCATTAGGTCTATAAATGCAGCGGTTTCCAGCTTGTAAAATGAAACCTCTTGAAGCTTTGTATGGGCCAGTGGAACATCAAGAAATTCCTGCCGTTTTTGATTCCAGCCTTCTCTATTTTTGCGGCCTCTTGCTACAGCAAACTGAGGAGCCTCCAGCCATTTTATTCCTTTTGAAGTAAATAAATGTTGGAGACGCTTGTCTCTGTCGTAGGTTGTAGCCACACCAGTTTCCATATGCGAATAAACCCGGTGTATGGGCAGTTCCTCATTAAGCCTGACAAATACTTCCTCTGCTTTGCCATAGAATGTGTACAATTGCCCACCAAAAGCCCGTAGTTGTTGGTTTAATTCCTTTATGGATTGCTGCACAAATTGCCAATGGCGCGCATCATGATCGGCATGATGGATCAAATCAGTTTCATAAATGAAGATAAGCAACACCCGACCATCTTTGGCTGCGATGGACAGGGGAGTGTGGTCGCGCAATCGAAGATCGCGCTTAAACCAGACGATGTTGATATTATCTACCATGTATCTGGCTAACCAGAAATGATAGATAAAGGTTAGATAGATATTTCTTTTTCTATGATTTGTCGGGATAATGCAGCTACCTCCTCAGCTGTTTTACCAGCTGGCTCTATGGGATCAAGCACCGTCCAGGAAATGTTCGTAAATGCGCGCAAAGGATAGGCGCCTTTTGGATTAAGCTTGCCTGTGCCTTTTATCGCTACTGGTACCACGAGTGCATCGGGTGCTTTTTTTAGCAAAATGGCAATACCTCCCGGTGCAAATGGCCGCATTATTCCAGTGGTCGATCTGGTTCCTTCAGGAAAAATCACCGCAGAGCTTTTTTCGGATTGTATTAATTTTGCCAGTCGGGCAATTTCCGTTATGGCCTGTTTGCCATCTTTGCGATTGATCAATGCCGCACCACTTTTTCGCAGATTGTACGAAATGCCCGGAATGCCCTTGGCAAGCTCTATTTTCGATACAAAAATCGGATGGTTTCTGCGCAGAAACCAAACAATGCCGGGTATGTCATACATACTCTGGTGGTTACAAATAAAAATAATGGGGCGATCTATAGGTGGAATATATTTCCTGTGACAGGAAATACTTGTGCCCATGATATACATACCGTAGGCAATGAAAAAATTGAAGACATCTACACTTTTTTTATGACCAACACGCCCAAACACATGAAAAGCGATGAATTGGATTACATGAAAAACTACTAGTAATAAACCAAAATACAATAGGTAAATGCCTGATAAGAGGTAATCAAAGGGTTTTCTCATTTTATAAATATACAGTTAATAGCTTATTAAGAATTTTTGAGGGCGAAATTTAAGAATATTGTGCAAATACTTTACCTTGTGACCTCGTTGTAAGTACTCAATCTATAAATAACCGAACATGGAATTATCAGCTCAACGCCTTGAGGTGATGCAATTTGTTGGAAAACACTTGGATGCCTTGGTGGATGAATATCTTAGACCTGTAGAAGAATTGTGGCAACCATCAGATTTATTGCCAGACTCATCCAGAGAAGATTTTATGAAAGAGGTAAAACTCCTTCAGGAAAGCGCCAGAGAATTACCTTATGAATATATTGCAGTTTTAATTGGAGATACCATCACTGAAGAGGCTTTGCCTACTTACGAGTCGTGGTTGATGGATGTTGTTGGTGTCGACCAGGTGAATGAGCCCAAGGGCTGGGCAAAATGGGTGCGCTGGTGGACTGCCGAAGAAAACCGTCACGGTGATTTGCTCAACAAATACCTATATCTTTCAGGCAGAGTAAATATGCGTGAAATGGAAGTTTCAACGCAATATCTCATTGCAGATGGTTTTGACATTCAGACCGGGCGCGATCCATACCGCAATTTCGTCTATACCTCTTTTCAAGAACTTGCGACTAATGTTTCGCATCGCCGAACCGCTACTCTAGCCAAGCAATATGGCAACAATAATCTGTCGAAAATTTGCGGTGTAATTGCAGCTGATGAAATGCGACACGCCAAAGCTTACAAAGAATTTGTAAGAAGAATTTTCGAAGTTGATCCATCAAACATGATGCTGGCTTTTGAAGATATGATGCGTAAAAAGATTGTAATGCCGGCACACTTTTTAAGAGAAACGGGTGTAACTATTGGAAAAACTTTTACGCACTTTTCGGATGCAGCACAAAGAATTGGTGTTTATACTACTTTCGATTATATCAGCATAATGGAGTCGCTGATTGAAGACTGGAAAATATCCCATTTTGAAGGCCTGAATGAATCGGCTGAAAAAGCCAGAGATTACTTAATGAATTTGCCCGATCGCTTGAAAAGAATAGCAGATCGCACGCGCATTCCTCAACGAGAATATCAGTTTAGCTGGATTAATTCTTAGCTATAATATCAAGCCCTTTACCCGTTGTCGGTGAAAACACCAACAACGGGTAGGACTTTTTTATTTTTTCCTCCACATTTTCTATTGGCTTTTTTTCTTGTCAAGCAGCCATTGTTGCTTACATCCAATTTGTAAGTGTATTCATAATATATTCAGCCAACTAGTTTCTATTACTTTCTTTAAAATTCTACAAGCCATTCAAAGAATGATTTATGCATTCTAACACATAAAAGTGCATTTAAACCAGATTGCTTTGCCAATTTATTCTTAAAGTGGATGTTTGTGAGGGAATAGGGTTATCATGTAGCGAAATTGGCACGAAGATTTTAAACATATAGTCTGCAAGTGAATTTTAGATAAAAATTGCAACGATGAGAAAATTACTAATGTCTCTAATCGCAATGGGCATATTTTCTGCTC
>DAIQNU010000414.1:0-3094 GCA_036788235.1 Cyclobacteriaceae bacterium | reverse complement strand
GTGTGGGATGGAAAAATGAATGCTCTAGAGGATAATACTTTTAATACCACCCGACATCCCCGTACGGGTGCATGTATTACCAAATCCGATCAAGTGATTTTTTTTACGGCTGATGGTCGTCACGAACAGGCTGTTGGCCTGTCCACTTCAGAGTTTGCCGAGTTTATGCTATCGATGGAGTGCAAGCAAGGTATTAATCTCGATGGGGGAGGTTCCACTACTTTATGGTCTGCCAGGCATGGCATTTTGAATCGACCAAGTGATAATAAGTTATTTGATAACCTTGGCGAGCGCGAAGTTGCCAATATTGTTGTGGTTTTTCTAGAACAAAATTAATCCTAGAAATTAAGTTATAAGCGATACACCCCTCATATAGTCCTCGTTCACCCTCGTTACTCCTGCCCGTCTTTGGTGATCCCAAGTCATTCATACCATTCTTATTACAAACGATACTCTAAAACTACGTAATAAAAATACGTAATTTTTTTGACTTTGAACAATCATAAGTATTTAGTTTATACAGCCTCATAATCAATGATTTGATTCTTGTAATTCTTGCTCATTACTCAATTCAATCCATTTCATTTTACGTAATTATCCTTTTTTTTTATTTATTAAAATACGTATTTATTGTTTAAATCAATCAGTTCTAGAACATAATTACGACCTTTTTACTACAATTAACTCAAATTTGTATTAAGAAAGTGCCTTATAAGATACGAAAAAAGGCTTATATTCAATGTATTAGCCGCATTTCTTAATTACTTATAAAAAATACGTAAAATACTTAGGTGTTTATTTTTATATACGTATATTTACCCCGTAATTAATTACGTAAAACAATTCACAACAACACTCTTAACTACTATTGCCATGAAAAAATCGATAAAAACTACACTTATGGCCCTTATGGCATGCCTTGCTTTTTTGACAGAGCTTTCGGCACAATTCTCGCTTTCGGCAGAGGTGAGACCAAGAACAGAATTCAGACATGGCTTCAAAAGGCCATTGGCTACACAGCTTAATCCCGCTTTATTTACTGAACAACGTACGCGACTCACATCTACATTTGTCTCTGACAAGTTCGATCTCAAAGTTTCTTTTCAGGATGTGCGTATTTGGGGTGCTGCAAGCCAGATTTATAAATCAGATCCTGCACTTCAAAATATTTACGAAGGCTGGGCGGCATACAAATTCGATGACAGGCATGCACTTGCTTTGGGTAGAATGGAGCTTGATTATGACAATGCCAGAATTCTCGGCAACCTCGACTGGGCTCAACAAGGCCGTTCGCATGATCTGGTAAAATATACCTATAGCGGCAGCAATGCCAGCTTTCATGTAGGTGCAGCTTTCAATCAGGATGCCAACACACCCGAATTTGCCAAGCTGGAAGGAACTTTGCTTATGGGTGTCAATAGTTACAAAACCATGCAATTTGCCTGGTACAACAAGAAATGGGACAAGGGCACGCTATCATTATTGTTTTTAAATAATGGCATGCAGGCTGCCGATTCGTCGGTCAATTTCACCCAGACCATGGGCTTGTATGGTACCAAAAGCATAGGAAACAAAGGATTGGAATATGAATTTTACTATCAAACAGGAAAAGACATTGCCGGAAGAAATGTAAGTGGGATCCTTGCAGCAGCCAATTTTACCTTATGGAGAACGAACCCTAACAACCTGAATGTTGGCTTTGACTATGTGTCTGGCAACAGGTCGGATACAGATCGCAACGAAGCTTTCGACCCCTTGTATGGTACGCATCACAAGTTTTATGGCTTTATGGACTATTTCTACGTAGGTAGCCCCCACATGAACAAAGGCTTGATTGACGGCTTTGTAAAAGCAAAGTTTAAAACCGGAGATAATTCAGTTTTGATGGCTCATGTGCACGAATTTTTTACCGCCAGTGAAATCGGCTTGAGCGAAACCGGCAACAAGCTTTCTGCAACTTTAGGAACCGAAATAGACCTTGTGTACAATCAGAAAGTAGCTCCGGGCATTGTCTTGCATGTCGGCTATTCTCAAATGTTCTATACCGACTCCATGGAGTTTCTCAAAGGCACACCCGATGCACGTAGCAATGCTTCATGGGCATGGGCCATGATTAGTTTCAAGCCTACTCTGTTTACTTCAAAAGCAGAATAGTATCTCACTTGGGCTGCCTTAGTAAACTTCCGGATGGAATAGTCAGAAAAAACCGGCTCACTAAATGAACATTAATTAAATATTCATAGGAATTAAAAAAGAACAATTATGATATCTCACAAACTCACAAACAGATTTTTGACCGCTTGTTGCCTGGTGATATTCGCCTGCCTGCTCTATGCTTGCGGTGGCAAAAGCACTTCCAAATCATTTGATGCCAACGATGCTCATGCCAATGATGATGAGCTGGAAATAATAGAAATGACATTTGGCTTCATAAAGCTTACGGACATGGCTCCACTGGCCATAGCCAAAGAAAAAGGATTTTTTGAAGATGAAGGCCTGTATGTAAAACTCGAAGCGCAGGCCAACTGGAAAGTACTGCTTGATCGCGTAATTTCCGGTGAACTCGATGGTGCCCATATGCTCGCTGGTCAGCCCATTGGCGCTACCATTGGTTTTGGTACCCAAGCCGATATCGTTACGGCATTCAGCATGGATCTAAATGGCAATGCTATTACACTTTCCAATGATGTATGGAAGGCCATGAAGAAAAACATTCCCCATGAAAATGGAAAGCCCGTGCATCCCATTAAAGCCGATGGACTCAAGCCGGTAATTGAATCTTACAAAGCCGATGGCAAATCCTTTAATATGGGGGTTGTGTTTCCGGTATCAACGCACAATTATGAAATGCGCTATTGGCTCGCGGCGGGAGGGATATCTCCCGGTTTTTACACTGAAAATGACATAACAGGCACCAGAGATGCAGATGTATTGATCTCGGTAACACCACCACCCCAAATGCCTGCCACACTTGAAGCCGGTACCATATTGGGCTATTGTGTAGGCGAGCCATGGAATCAGCAAGCAGTTTTTAAGGGAATAGGAGTGCCAGTGACTACCAATTTAGACATTTGGAAGAATAATCCTGAGAAGG
>DAIQNU010000413.1:1545-3101 GCA_036788235.1 Cyclobacteriaceae bacterium | reverse complement strand
TCTAGCTGCCAATTCGCGTGGAGGCACCTTGGGTATGTTGCCTACTACTTGGACATTATTGGTAGGAGCAAGCGTTTGTATATGTTCTGCCTCCTCATGATCGGTAGCATGCCAGAAAATTTCCGTGCGAAGAAAAAGCATTTTACAAACACGCAGGAATAAATTCTTTTTGCGTTTTTTGAGCTTGAGAGCCCCCGGATGTAGCATACCTCTGGGGGCTATAATGGTTTTAATGTTCAACCTTCTGCTCGCCCAAAGTGGATACAATACACATAAAGGCGAAAACATGCCATTGATATAGATATAATGTGGCTCCAGATATGCGATGGTTTTTTTTATACTTTGGTACTTTCTTTCTCCAGGCGATGCATAATATACCTTGGCGCAGCCTTCAAAGTCTAGCCATCGGTCGGGGTCAGTTTCCAACACTGTGCCATCATGATCTTGATTGGTAGTGAAAATAAAGAAAGCAAGGTCTGCTGCCAGATAGCGAACAAGGTTTGTAATGGACTGTATGGGTCCGCCAGCCTTGTAAGCAGGGGTGAAGTAGTCGTAAAATATAAGTATCCGTGGACGGGGGTTCATACGTAGTGATTTTGATTTTAAGCTTAACTCAGAGCTGAAAGTTTGCCTGCTGGAGTCAAATCCTCGCAACTAATAGCGAGAATAGTGCTTGGGGCTAAGCTTTAAGATTACTTTTAAAGTCATATCGAGAGATGGTTAATTAATTGTTGAATAGTTAAATAGTAAAATTATGATCTGACAATTGTGGTTGTTGGTTTGAGTTTTTCTGAAAAATTTAATACTTAAAATGAAATAAGCGCAGGATATCTTTAGCCTCATTTTCCATTACAAACAACAAGTTGGTCAACACCAAATCCTGTTTCCGCTTCACCCTGCGGCGCTAATTTAATTAAATTATCGTACAGATAATCATCAACGAAATGCTTGAATGCAGAATTCTTCATGGATGATCCTATCAGACGGACTTCATATATTTTTGGTGTGATGATTTTGAGTTTGGATTTTGAATAGCCTCCATATATTTATTTGTTCGATAGCTGATATTCATGATTTTTACTTAATCATAATTATTCAGAATATTACTTTCATCGATTTCACCTTCCAAATCACATTCTAATTTATACTGTAAAAAATCAATAAATCGAACGGTTATGAAAAATTAAATAGCCAAAGCTGAAGAATACCCCCAATTTATAAGAAGGATCATCATAATAGTTGAGGTTTACGCTCAATGGCCCCACCGGGCTATGATACACAAAAGCTGCAGATCCTGCCAGATAAATTTTAGTGAATGGATTTTCATAATACGACAGTTGTTGCACCTCTCTTATATTTCTAACTGGTATAAATGCGTATGCTTCGATGCGAAAGTCAAGATTTCGTCTTAGTCCAAGTACATTTCGCATACCTCCGGCAACAAATTGATGTGCTCTGAAATTCCTTAAAAAAATGGTGCGGCTGTCGATCATAGGATAATATGTAGGCGCCATAATAAGTGTGGCCATATGATTTGTAAAAAAGGGTTGATTAGA
>DAIQNU010000413.1:0-1535 GCA_036788235.1 Cyclobacteriaceae bacterium | reverse complement strand
ATTGAAGGACCAACCCAATTGATAGTTTTCATGTATTCGAACATACTTCTCCATGTCAAGCTGAAAACTAAACCAATTTTTGTCTTCAGTTATTCTTTCTCTAATCAATGAAGTATTGCCACCATTAAAACGCTCTCTTCCAGTAAAATAATAAGAAGTGAACTCAAAAAGCCGCCCCTTAGAAGCGAATTGCTTACGGTTTAAAGAGTTCGTTCCAAACCGGAATCCCCATTTAAAGCCTTCAAAATTCATCGCATCCAACGTATCTGTTGAGTTAATCTGATTTCGGTTGCTGTAGCTGTTTTGGTTTTTGATGTAATGCCCATCAAGCTGCAATTTGTATTTCTGTCTAATAGGCACTCCAATACTTATTCCATATTTGTTGTCATTCTGCTTAAGAATACTGGCCGATGGCTCGTTAAACAGAATATCCCTACTATTGATATAATCCCATCGGTTGAGCACCATACCCGGCTCAATGTAAAAAAGTCGTTTGCCAGGAAAATACACGCGACTGCGCAATGCCAGCGATTGATAAAACCGGCCTGTGTACATACCCAAGCTATTGTCGATCAATACCCGGCTCAACATTTTATGACCGAGTCCAAGATATATCTCACTGATATTGCGCGTAGCAACGTTGCCACCCAATTCAATATTGAATTTACTTTCACCGCTGCCATGGAGTTCGAAATTATACAGGCTTTGGCTTGTATCATATTGTATATATGGGATGACATCGTTAAAAAAGCGCTCAGATGTGAGTCGATAATACTCATGTTTAAATTGATCTAAAGTCGATTTTGGTAGGCTAGGTGTTAAAAAGAAATTTTCGATATAGCTTTTTTGAGAAGTAGAATAACCCTGATAGCTTGCTTTTCTTATTTCAATCGGGTGCATCTTTTGCTTAAATTCCCGACGTCGAGCTTCCAATTGATCACTGCTACTTCTCACATCTATGGTCTGTTTAATAAATTCCATTTGCCGTATGGCACTCACATAGCCACTATCAATGAGTGATTCTGCTCTTGAAAAATCAAATCCGGAATATCCCTTCAAATCAGGTTCAATAAAAATACCACAATCATTCATTTTGGCAGGGTCAGATTTATTCACAAGCATCATCAGTAAAGATTGCGAAATCAATTTATCATCTTGAGAATAGGGATATTCTTCGTAGACTTTTGAAGAGACGTTTACACCAATAAGGTGATCAGGATTAAACTCCCTTAGAGCTACATCGGCTGGAAAGTTATTATATATGCCTCCATCGAATAAAAATTTGCCATCAACACGCAACGGACGAAATACAAAAGGAACTGATATTGAGGCTCGCAATGCCTTGTCTAGTTGACCCTGTGTGAAAACAACTTCTTCTTGGGCAAATATCTCTGAAGCCACTGCTCTGAAAGGCACAAACAAACTATCAAAATTACCACCAGAAACCTGGGTTGCAGCTGCCAAATCAGCGGCTAGCGTCATATTATATAAAGTCTAATAATTAATTGCACATACCCGTTTCAATTCCTCGTTTG
>DAIQNU010000412.1:0-3103 GCA_036788235.1 Cyclobacteriaceae bacterium | reverse complement strand
CCTGCCGCATCCTGATTTTGTGGGTTGCTATGGCGGGTCAATAGAAAAATCAAAACCTGACGATACATTGAAGCTGCTGTTTGTAGGCACGATTAAGCCTTACAAAAATATAGAACTACTCATAGGTGCCATGAAGCAGGTTGGCGATAACGCACATCTGACCATTGCCGGCAATCCAAAATCAACGACTTATGCACAGGAATTGAAAATAATGGCAGCAAATTCGACCAATATCACCTTGAAACTGGAATTTATTCCCGATGACCAATTGCCTAATTTGATAGGGCAATGCGATCTGCTGATACTGCCCTATGATTTGGAGAGCAGCCTCAATTCGGGCACCGTCATATTGGCTTTTTCATATCAAAAAACCGTGATCTGTCCGGAAATAGGTACATTGGCCGACATGATGGAGATGAAAGATAATTTTCTTAGCTATAGGTACAAGTCTCCCGAGGAGCATTTTTCTAGGATTACAGAAGTGATCCAGCAAGCAATTAAAATGAAAATAGAAGATCCAAATATTTTTGAGCAAAAGGGGCAGACCATGTTTAAATACATAAGTCAGAAAAACAACAAAAAGGAAGTGGGTGAGGGGCTGGTTGAAATTTATAATGAAATTTTGAATTCTAACAAATAATGAAAATACTCTATCTCAATGCCTTATATGCACCCATGATCAAAGGTGGCGCAGAGATTTCGCTTAAGCTTATCGTAGAAGGTATGCAAGCACGCGGGTATGAGGTAGTTCTATTGAGCATGACGCCGAACAAAGGGTTGACTTCAGAATATGTGGATGGTGTAAAGGTGTACAGAGCCGAATTGAAAAATGCATATTGGCCTTTTTCAAATGAAAAAGCTTCTAAATTGAAGCGTATGGTATGGCACTTTCGGGATCGTAAAAACACTGCCATGCAATCATATCTGCGGGAAGTATTGCTGGCAGAAAAACCCGATGTGGTATCCTGTCACAATTTAGTAGGTTGGTCTGTAGCTGTTTGGGATGAAATCAAATCACAGAGAATACCCATAGTGCAAGTACTTCACGACATGTATTTACTTTGTCCAAACAGCGAAATGTACAAGTCAGATACTGATTGCAATGAAATTTGCCTTAGCTGTAAGCTATTACGAAGCGCACATCAAAAAAAATCTCAAAATGTAAATGCAGTTGTGGGCATCAGTAAGAGTATACTGAACCGGTTCGAAAAACATGGCTATTTTTCTGGGGTACAAAAACATGTAATCCTGAATACCAGAAGCATTCCTGATCCGGGATCAGCTCGCAAGCGCAAAGCGGGTACTAAGTTGAGGATTGGGTATTTTGGCACTTTACTCAAGAAAAAAGGAATCGAATGGCTAATACAATCATTTCGTCAGTTGCAAATAGATGCCACGCTCATTATTGGTGGTGTAGGGCAGAAAGACTATGAAAGTGAATTGCGTGATTTGGCCAAAGGCTCACGAATTGAATTTATTGGGCATACCAATCCTGCTGATTTTTACCCACAAATCGATGTTCTGGTAGTGCCTTCATTGTGGCAAGAGCCACTTGGCATGGTGGCCATTGAGGCATTGGGCAATCATATACCTGTAATAGCCAACCAGATAGGTGGCTTGCAGGAAACGGTGCAAGAAAATGTCAACGGGCTTTTCTGTACAGATCAAAAGCCAGAATCACTAACAAAGGCATTATTGAAGCTATACAATGACACAGATCTTTATAACCAACTCAGCGGTTCGGCGAGAGCTTCGGTAGCCTCAATACTCGATAGTAATAGAATGCTCGACGAATATGAAAAGGTAATGAAATCAATAACAGAACCAACCGCAAAGCATGAAACCAGGTAAACGAACATTAAACGCACCTATATCAATGCTGACATTCCGGGGGCTGACCATTTACCCGGCAGAAGTAATGCTATGTCTTTCGCTAGTTGCGGTTTTCTTTCCGGTCAAAATCTATCCACTTGTCTTTTTAGGCAGTACCGTAGTTTTCTTTTTTGACACTTCTTTTTTTGAAATAAAAAGGTGGGTAATTTTCCTTTTCATTTTCAGCCTGTATGCAACCATTAGTTTTTTGATCGTATATGATGGTGAGATGCTTCTTTTCCATAATATACTGAAGCTGCTCATCAATTTTAGTTTTCTCTATTTTGCCATTAGCTGGTTATCGCAACGGGAAAACACAAGACTGCTGCAAATGGTGGATTATACATTACACTTTATTTTTATACTTGTTGCCATTCAATTGTTAGTGTACCATCAGGCTACAGAATACAAGCTGCTATCAGGCAGCACTTCGTCAGGACAAGCCAGTCAATTGTACGTCAAAAATGTGTTTTTTTGGGGTTTAAACGATAAAAATATGTTGGGCGCCAGAATAGCCATGATAGGCTTTCCTTTCATATTGCTGTCAGCAATCAGGTCTTATAAAATATCGATGTATCGGATCGTACTCATATTTGTAATTGCCTATCTCTCATTGTCCCGTACGCCGATTATCGCTCTCTTGATCGGTTGTGGTTTTTTGATTTGGATATCATCTAATAAATGGGCCAAAATCGGGATGTTGGTCGCTTTGCTGTTGATAAGTCCATTTCTACTGGACAAAATCATAAGAGCCGATCAACTCATGTCTTCCAATGATGGCATGGGTATCAGGTTGGTTTATTGGAAAGCCTTTTTTCAGTATTTCACAGCCATTCCCATTTGGGGATATGGTTTTTTGAAGGACTCGGAATTTCTTTCAAAATACGCAGATTTTTACAGGGGCGAGCACCATATCCACAATGTATTTTTTACCAATTATTTGCAAATGGGCTTAGTGGGCTTGCTTTCTTATGTCTTGTTTTTGGTGTATTTTGTTAGAGATTGCGTCAAGGAAGTTTCCAATTATCAATTCTGGATACTGGCTTTTCTACCGCTTTTATCTATCATGATTATCCTGTATTCGGGCTACGACAATGACATTGTTCTATATCTCATATTGATTTTTTTGCTTGGAACTCAACGTCAAATTCAGTTCAAATCACTTAAAACCAGTATATTATGAATAAGAAGGTTTTGATTGATAGCCGATGGGCCGGCGATACCGGCATTG
>DAIQNU010000411.1:0-3111 GCA_036788235.1 Cyclobacteriaceae bacterium | reverse complement strand
AATCTCCCCCTGCAAGGATATGTATTGAGAATTGGCGGTGCAAGCCGAAATATGGCACTCTACAAGCAAAATGGAATGCGCAACCAGATGAACCTTTTAGCACAAGGTGAAGCTAACAGAGTCAATGCCAATGTTGTTGAAATTCAAATTCGTGTTTTGCGCGATGCCCATGGGAATTGGCAGGTTCAAAGCAAGCTGTTGGATGAAACTGACTATAGAGCAGAATTTGAAGTTTCCGATAATGACTTTTTAATCAGTGCATTTTTTGGCTTCTATTGTCAATACACCGCCACTCGGTCTGACAAATTTTTCTTTGATGATTTGCGAATAGATGGCGATCCGGGTCCCGCCCGGGAAAGTCCCATCATTACCAATAGCCGGGCAATTGACGAAAATACTGTACAGCTTGAATTTGATCAGAAAATTTGGCCAGAAAGTCTCAGCAGCCAATATTTTGAACTGGAATCCATCGGGAATCCGGTAAATATCCTGCTTGATTCTTTGCATCAAAAAACACTCACGCTTGAGTTTTCGGCTGCTATGGAAGCTTTAAAGCCCTACAAGCTCTGGGTGCGTAGTGTGGAAGGGCTTACGCATAATGCCGTTAAAGACACAAGTCTGACTGTAAGCTGGCTACCAACCATAGAGGCTGGCTATCGCGATGTGGTGATTAATGAGATTATGGCTGATCCTAATCCACCCACAGGATTGCCCAATGCCGAATATATTGAGCTTTACAATGTGACCGATAATGCGATAAATCTCGAAAACTGGAAGCTTTCTGCCGGTATTTCTGGTACCTTACCCTATCACATACTATTGCCCGATGACTTTGTGCTGATGGTGCCAGCTTCAGCCGCCACTTTATTCCCGAATGACAAGGTACTTACCTGGCAAGGTGGAACCCTGATAAATGCAGGTGACCGGATTCATTTGTCGAACTCCAAAGGTGAATTGATTGACAGTGTGCATTATACCAACCTGTGGTACAAAAACACTCAAAAAGCCAACGGAGGCTGGTCACTGGAGCAAATTGACCCCTATATCGGCTGTAGCTATGCTGAAAACTGGCGTTCTTCAGAGCATCCGGATGGCGGCACACCTTTAAGAACCAATGCAGTTTACACGCCCAATCATGATACTGAAGCACCAACTATCGCACAGGTTGTTTTTAAGGACGCACAAACATTAAGCTTTCAATATAATGAACCCATATTGATGGGCGATGAGACAATTTCTGTTATTGTAGATGGGCAAGTGGCCGCTGGCGAAATATCATTGGGTTATGATTATGCAGATGTCCATTTTCATGATGCCCTTGTGCCCGGAAAAACTTATGAATTTTTCCTGAGCGGCCTGGCAGATTGTAGTGGAAATTTGGCTTCTGGTGTATCTATTGAGTGGTTTTACGACAACCTGCCTCCCGCGCCTATCGATGTCGCCGTACATTCCAGCCATTCTTTTAGCGTAATATTTGACAAAGCGGTAGCATCATCTACTGCCCTGATCAAAGAACATTATTTACTCAATGGACAAATAGTTGCCGAACAGGTAAGCATTGATCCTGTTTATCCTGAACATGTTTATCTGACTTTTGCCCATACCTTATCAGAAGGTCTGGAGTACAATATACTTATAGAAAATATAAGCGATCTCATGGGGAATACAATGTCTGAACCGGTGCAACTTTCATTTGTTCCTTCAAATAATCTGGCTAAAATAGATCTGCCTGTTGCCAATATGCTGGTACTTACTTTTGAAACTCAACCAGACCCAAAATATGCGTTGGATGCACAAGCCTATGAAGTCATCGGATTAGGCATGCCTGTAGCTGTAACTGCATTGGGGAACAGCGGCAAAAGTGTGCAATTGAGCTTTGAAAACAACTTTGCTGCCAATCAATGGTATACTTTGCGCATAATTGCACAATTTGATCTCCAGGGCAAAAGACTGCATTGTTACGATCAGGCTTTCAGTTTCGACACCCGTCCACCTGTGCCGCTGAAATTAAAAATACTCAGTAAAACGCAATTGGCGATTCATTTTGATGAAGCAGTAGCATCGGAATCAGCCAAGGCTTTGCATAATTATACCCTTGAGCCAGATATGCTCCACCCTGTGTTGGCAGAAATGCTTGGTGATTCTGCTGTTTCGCTTACTTTCACAGATGAACTCGATGATGAAAAATCTTATGATGTAATGGTTAGAAACATCATGGATTTGACGGGCAATGCCATGCCTCGAGGCCACAGGCTTAGCTTTGTATTTGATACCATACCTCCACAATTAACTGCATTACATGTTCTGAGTGCTGACACCATCGAGCTGGTTTTTTCAGAAAATATATTGCCCGGGATTGCTGAAAATGTACAAAACTATCAGCTTCAACCTGGTACGAAAGAAGCAACAAAAGCCTGGCTGGTTCCTTGGGATCATACCCGACTCAGGATTAAATTAAATCGGAATTTGGATTACACTAGATATCAAATTTTGGTCGGTGAAGTTGCTGATCTCAATGGAAATTCCATTCTACAGCAAACCTATGAAATAAAGCATGATCAGGTCAGCATTGCGGCTTGCGAAGCACTGGACATGCAGCATGTTTTGATTAAATTCTCACAAGAGGTAGATACTGCGCATTTCAGGTCTACAGCTTCAATTAGCTGGAATGGCACTTTTACTTTGCCTTACAAATGGCAGGGCGAAAACTCTAGACACCTGATAATTAAAGTACCAGATTATTTGGAAAATGGATCGTTGCATTCGCTTGTCGGCCACAATGTCAAGTGCGCTCATTGTCCTTCAGAACCTGCAGATTTATCGGGTTCATTTGTCTATCAGCATTTTGTGGAGAATATTCGAATGCCGGCAAGTCATCTGCTAGAAATCGATCTACAGCATTCCCTGCATCCGGATGCATCGCTGCTACAACATCATTTTTATTTGAATAGCATTGAAAACAAAGCCAGTCAGGTTTTGTTGCGTGGCAAGCAATTGCAACTGGTTTTTCAGGAAGAAATTAAGGAAAATACACTGCATGAATTGTACATTCCCCAGCTTAAAGCTGACAATGGCATGCCGATGCCCGGTTCTGTTCATCCTGTCTTTGTT
>DAIQNU010000410.1:0-3123 GCA_036788235.1 Cyclobacteriaceae bacterium | reverse complement strand
CATTAAACAATTGAAAGGAGGATAAAGCCATGACACTTATCAAAAGAAACACCGGATTATTCCCTAGCACACCATCGTTTTTCGATGATTTCTTAACCAAGGATTTTATCAACTGGGGAATGTCGCCTAGCAGAACAAGTAGCTTGCCTGCGGTTAACATTCATGAAGAAGAAGGTAAATACACCGTAGAGGTTGCTGTTCCTGGTTTGAAAAAAGATGATTTTCATGTAGAAATCGACAATAACATTTTGACGATATCTACAGAGAAAGAAGATCGCAATGAAGATCGCGATCAAAAAGGCAACTATACCCGTCGTGAATTCAGTTATACTTCGTTCAGCAGGTCGTTTACTTTGCCTGAGGAAGTGATTGAAGTGGACAAGGTAAATGCACGGTATGAAAATGGTGTGCTAAGCCTTGATCTCCCAAAAAAGGAAGCCGCCAAACCAAAACCTGTTAAAACAATTAAAATCTCATAATTTATCGGAGGCTACTTTTTAGTAGCCTCTTTTTTTATACGACAAGAGCATTTTTTACCAAATTGAGGCCTGTCATTAGGTTATATACAAATCCATTAATAATAGCAATTTCAGGTTTTCCATTGCGACATAAAGTAAAGTTGGGTACAACACCTACCGAGGGGAAATTATTTGGCTCAATCACAGAATATGTCAGGTTGCAAGGCAAACTTGTAAAATCATTTTTAGGTTTTTCTGAAGCAATGCCTATATGTGTGTAGCCATTTTCGAGTAGCTTTATCAGATTCACATCAGAAATTGATGTTTTTTCAGTGAAATAATCTCCATAAACTTTTCCAGGTTGTAAAAACATGCCCTTGGCATCTACAGTATCAAAAGCACCAAAAACAGATAGCTCTCCAATATCTTCTATTATGCTAATATAATTGCTTGCGTCGCTACCTTTCACCATTTTTCTAACTCGCCTTATGCCAATATCAGTTGTACACGATACACCATTAATATCAATAATTACGTTGCGAATCATCAAATCAAACAATTTCATTTTTTTGTTGTCAGGAATGGCATGGTAATGTTCAGTGCCACCTTCTACCTTCTGCTGTGCTATTAATGCGCACCCTGTTAACACTGCAAGAAAACCAGCTTTTCGCACCCTACGTTTTTCTCCGTCATGCTTACAAGCACCAGATTCTATAAGTATTGTGCTTATACCCATATGTTGAAAAAAATCACCAAATGCCCTGGGTTCATAATCTGCCGCATAGCGACTAATCTCAGAGGGGTAGATCGAACTCAATTCAGAAACTAAATTCCCTAATAAAGATTGAGCTATCTCGTAATTATTCTTGGCAACACCACTTTCAGCATCTGGTGGTGGTGCTAAAAATGCCAGTGTTACGGGTGAAGAAGTGTTGCCAACTGCATAGTATGGTTCTTGATCATGCAGGTTAAAACCATAATCTGGATTTAATTGCAACACATAATCCTTCAGCATCCTTGCTTCGGGACTACTCAAGGCCAAGGCATCTCTATTAATATCAATGCCCTGAGCATTTCTTCGGATAAATCGCTCAGCACCATCCGGGTTTACCATGGGTATGATATGAATACTCAACTCATTTTTCAGCATGCTTCTAAAATCGTTGTAGGCATCATCTTTTTGTAAAAAATTGAGGAAATCTAAAATACTAAGTGTAGCAGTTGGTTCATCACCATGCATCTGTGACCACATAGCCACCTGCACTTTTCCCGTTCCGAACCTGATAGAAGTGATCTCCCGACCTTCTACCGATAGTCCCACGGTTTTAAATTCAAAATCAGGATTTGAACGAAATGGCAAAAGCGCCCTGAATAAGTCTACATGGCGGATGTGAAAATGAAAATGCTGTCGATGCTTATATTCATCATAGTCTTTGAAAAAGCGATGTGCAAGTGATTTTGCATCTGAAATATTGAGCCTTTGAACGATGCTCATAGGTGTGGTTGGTTTATTTTTCAGCGGGATAATTCAAGTTAAAAAATGAAATAATAAAACGCTAATAAAACCCGCATTTATTTCTATAAATATTTGATAATGCGCAAGTTCTAAAATACAAAAGTTTGCTTTAAATCTACAAATCCCGGGTCATCTTCGTAACCAAAAATCCTTGTGCTTCTTATGTATCTTTTGGTATTGAAGTCATCGTAGTTATCAGCCTCGGCATCTACACTACTTACATGAACTCTTCCTGCTGAATGAATAAATTCGTTTTGTCCTATCCACATGCCTACATGTGTTATTCTTTCACTAGTGCTATCCGAGGCTTGTCTCCCAAAAAAAAGCAAATCACCTGGCATAAGTTTACTAAAGTCCCCTTCATTATCTACCAATGATCCAGCCTTGGATTGCTGGTCGGCGTCTCGGGGAATGACAATGCCATGTAGTAAATATATGGTCTTGGTAAAACCACTGCAATCTACGCCTTTAGATGAAGTACCGCCCCATAGGTAAGGCAGACCTGTCATTTGTTTGGCTGTTTTTATAAGTGATGGTTCAGATCTTTCGATTTCACTTAACCAATTTTGGACAGGTTTCGAGCTGGTTTTTTCGACAAAAGCCTCACGCCCGTCTGGCAATGCTACTTTATACCATTTACTGTCCTCTTCAATCAAAGCTAGGATATTACCGTTTACGAGGTCAGTCACGGGTGTGCTTTGTAAACTCGGCTCAGAAAAACCAAAATTCGACTGTCCTAAAAAAATGAGTTTTTGTCTGGCAAGCCATTCTTCTTTACCTGCATTATCAACAATATGGATTCCACCACCATCAACCCAGGAAATGTATTTATCCGGGCTTTGAATTAAATGCCAGCTACCTTTTGTTTTTAATATTTTGACTGGCGTACCCATAAGTGCTTGTGTAGACAACTCTGCCGAATGTGCAGGCCGGGAACGTAGATTGGCTACCGATAATTTTATTATTCCATACTTATCAGCTTCCTCAGGCAAAAGTAAAACACTGTCCACAAAACTTATTTCTGAGTCTTGCATGGCAAGCAGCAAAGCTTCCTTGGCTTTTTGTAGGCTGGTCTCTCCTTTTAATACAATTTTTTTGTTATAAATATCAACATCTGCCTTTACATCAAAAACTACCAATCGGGTATCG
>DAIQNU010000409.1:0-3163 GCA_036788235.1 Cyclobacteriaceae bacterium | reverse complement strand
TCGATGAAATAGTATCTGTGATTTTGGAATTGGGAGGTATACCTACCTATCCGGTTCTGTTGGATGATGCCAAGGGGAATTTTACAGAATATGAGGCTGATTATCAGAAATTGCACAAGGAGTTGAGTAAACGAAATATAGCTTCTATTGAATTAATTCCGGTGCGAAATGACTTCAATAAGCTAAAAGAATTTGTTCGATTTTTTAATGGGCGAGGTTATGTCATAACCTTCGGTACCGAGCACAATACACCAGAACTCGCCCCACTAACAGTAAATTGTCGGCATGAAAAAGCGCTCGATGAAGAGTTAATGCAAATTTCATTCGAGGGTGCTTGTATTTTGGCTGCACATCAATACCTCAAGTCTAGAAATGAAGAAGGCTATGTAGATGCTCAAGGAAAGGCGCAAAGTGATAAGTATCAAGAATTTGTGGAGCTGGGCAGTGCAGTAATTGCCCGATTTGTTCAATAAGAGTAACTATGGAAAAAGAAATTCAAGAGTTAATCAGCATATCACGATATTTTGGTAGTGATAAAAGCATGGTGATAGCCGGTGGCGGAAATACATCGGTAAAAAATCAGGAAGTAACCTATGTAAAAGCAAGTGGCTTTTCGCTAGCCAACATTGATGAAAATGGATTTGTGGCCTTGTCAAGATCTTATCTGGCCAGTATCGACAACAAAGAATACCCAAAAGATAGCCAAAAAAGAGAAGAAGCGGTTAAGATAGATCTACTTCGAAGTCGAATCGACCCTGACAAAAATCAGAGACCTTCGGTTGAGGCTTCATTGCACAATATAATTGATTTTAAATATGTAGTGCATTTACACCCAACTTTTGCAAATGGAGTATTGTGTGCTGTCGATGGTCAAAAGCACATCGAGGACATGTTTTCTGAAAATGCCCTTTTTGTGCCCTATACCGATCCTGGTTTTATACTTTTTAAAGAAGTAAAGCTGCAACTTGATGCCTATAAACTAAAACATGGCAACCAGCCCGCCATACTTTTTCTTGAAAACCACGGGGTTTTTGTAGGTGCAGAAACAATCGACGAAATCAAAAAGATTTATGAACAAATCCGTGCCAACATTCACAACAAAACCGATGGAGAACCGAAAATTGAAGATCTTCCAGTGGCTGATCTGGCCGCTAAGGTCATGCCGGGACTTCGTGGAATATTAAGTCGAGAATCTCTCAAAACCCTTCGAATTCGCAATAATTCACTCATTAGCGATTTTATCAAAGACAAAGCATCTTTTGAAGACATCAGCCAGCCTTTTAATCCTGATGGAATTGTCTACTGCAAAGCTCAGCCGGTATTTATTGATGAAGAAAGCGATCCTAAAAAGATAATTGCTCAAGCAGAAACGAAAATCGAGGAATACAGAAAAGCACATGGCTTTGATCCGAAGGTGATCATTGTAAAAGGACTTGGCATAATTGCTTCAGGAGATCATAGCGCTGCCGCAGAAATTATTCTTGATGTTTTTGAAGACAATATTAAAATAGCCTGGTATGCAAATTTCTTTGGAGGTAAGCAGTTTTTAAGCGAAGCTTCTATAGCCTTTATTGACAACTGGGAAGTTGAGAACTTCAGAAGGCAGGTCTCCAAAGGCAATGCTGGGGGTAGAATTGAAAACAAAATCGCCATAGTAACCGGTGGTGCCCAGGGTTTTGGATTGGGGATAGTCGAAGGACTCTTGAAAGAAGGTGCCAATGTGGTTATTGCCGATATGAACGAAGAAACAGGCAAAGAAGCCGTAGCATCATTCCAGCATTTGACGAAGAAGAATCAAGTAATCTTTCAAAAAGTTAATATTACCAAATCGGAAGAGGTTAAGCAGTTGATGCAAGCCTGCATTAAGTATTTTGGTGGTCTCGATATGTTAGTCTGCAATGCCGGAGTTTTAAGGGCGGGAAGTCTCGAAGAGCTTGAAGAGCGCGATTTTGATTTTGTAACAGAAGTGAATTACAAAGGCTATTATCTCTGCGTAAAATATGGTGTAGAACCTATGAAGCTTCAGTTTGCAACCAACAAAGCCCTGTATGCAGATGTATTGCAAATCAATAGTAAGTCGGGATTGCAGGGTAGCAATAAAAACTATGCCTATGCGGGGAGTAAATTTGGCACCATTGGCCTTACTCAATCTTTTGCCTTAGAGCTGGTTCCCTTCCATATCAAAGTAAATTCTATTTGTCCTGGCAATTATTTCGGAGGCCCCTTGTGGTCTGATCCTGAAAATGGCTTATTCGCCCAATATTTAAGAGCAGGCAAAGTGCCTGGTGCCAAATCGATAGATGATGTCCGTCGATTCTACGAAGACAAAGTGCCCATGCAGCGAGGTTGCTTACCCGAAGATGTGGTGAAAGCGATTATTTATGCCGTAGAACAAAACTATGAAACGGGTCAGGCAATTCCAGTTTCTGGAGGTCAGGTTATGCTCTCATGAGTTTGCGTAAAATTCGAATTAAGAAATTCTTAAATAAATCAAAACGATGAAAACCAAAGCAGTAAGACTATATGGTAAAAACGATCTCCGGCTGGAAGAATTCGAGTTGCCCCAACTAAAAGATGATGAGATATTGGCCAAAGTAGTAAGTGACAGTTTATGCATGTCATCTTATAAAGCAGTAACACAGGGTGCAGACCATAAGCGTGTGCCTGATAACGTTTCGGAAAATCCTGTCATGATCGGGCATGAATTTGCGGGTGAGATTATTGAAGTTGGTAGCAAATGGCAGCATAAATTCAAGCCAGGTAATAAGTTTTCTATACAACCTGCACTTAATTATAAAGGAAGCTTGGATGCACCAGGCTATTCTTATCAATTCATAGGTGGCGATGCTACCTATGTGATCATTCCCAATGAAGTAATGGAAATGAATTGTTTGCTGGAGTACAGCGGCGAAGGTTATTTTCCTGCATCCTTGTCAGAGCCATATTCTTGTGTAGCAGGCACTTTTCATGCACATTATCATACACAAAATGGTAGCTATGTACACAACATGGGTATAGTAGAAGGTGGCAGCATGGCCATACTTGCCGGTGCGGGCCCTATGGGCATGGCCGCCATCGACTATATTTTGCATTGCAATCGCAGGCCAGCTCTCTTAGTGGTGACGGATATTTCTACAGAAAGACTTAATTGGGTAGAAAAACA
>DAIQNU010000408.1:0-3169 GCA_036788235.1 Cyclobacteriaceae bacterium | reverse complement strand
GTTTAAATTTTCTGATAAATTTTATAGTAGGCATATGCCTAACTAAAATAACAAACCATTGTTTACTTTAAAGTTTATACAATATATGTATATACATATATTTTTGCAGTATTTTTTTCTAACCAAAGTCATTAAATTAATTTTAGCTGCGCATCTTATCTAATAGATTGCTTAGTTGAATGGCTTCCGCTTCGGTAAGTCCCAATTCGTTTTTATGCAGGTCGTCAATTAACGGGTTAATTAATTCTAGAAGCTCTAAACCTCTTTCATTAATGCATATATCAACTTGACGGCGATCCATTGGACATATATTTCTATCGACCAATTGTGCTGCTACTAACTTATCTACCAGTCGGGAAGCATTTGAGTCTTTATCAAGCATACGCTCTCGTATAGTCAGCAGTGAGCATGGATGGGGATATTGTCCTCTTAAAATTCGCAGTACATTAAATTGCTGCGCAGATAATCCATGCTTCTTGAAAACTACATTTTCCTTGCCTCGAAACTGGTTTGCTGTATAGTATAAGTTTACAATCACTTTATGATATACCGATTTAAATGCTTTCTGTTTTATTTCATGTTCGATATCCATGGCACAAATATATATGTATATACAATAAATGTATAGACAATGTTTCAAATTATTTTAAAATATTTTTACAAATGCTGTTACTTTTATGAAGTTCGCTGAGTTATGGGTTTAAAAATAGGTAAACATCGAAGACAAGCCAAAAATATCGTCCGAAGAAATTACGCGTGAAAATACGGTGGTGCAAGCAGCCATCAAAAATCCAGAGTATTTTCAGGAGCTTTATGACAAGTACTTCGAGGTTATTTTCAGATTTGTGCATAGACGGGTAGAAGAAGAACAGTTAGCCGCAGATATTACGGCAGACACATTTTATGAGGCATTAAAGAATCTGAAGAAATATACCTTTCGGGGTTTGCCTTTTTCTGCATGGCTGTATCGGATTGCCAGCAATGAAGTTAATAGCTTTTATAGAAAAAGTCGGCGGCAATTGGTTTATAGTCTGGAGCCGGAGTTGATCTCCAATTTAGCCGATCAGGAGTTAGCGGATGGGCAAATGGCCAATGTTGATAATTTGCTGCACCACATGCGCAGATTACCTGCCATTGATATTGAAGTGTTGGAGTTGCGTTTTTTTGAAGAAAAAAGCTTTGCTGAGTTGGCCTTTATACTAGATCTGACGGAAGCAACAGTAAAAATGCGCACCTATAGAGCGATTGAAAAATTGAGAAAAGCCATGGTTGGCCAGAAATGACATGACGAGATTTGATATAAAAATAAGGCATCAACAATTTGGTAAAGGCCGCATACAGCAGCACAAAGACTATCATTCTTTACTGGAACGGTACCGCAAAAGGCGGAAACGCAGGGGAAGGAATATGTTGCTATTGGCCATGATTGTGGTACTGGTGATCTCTGTTTTGATAATGATCTTAAAGTGATAGAATTACAGATATCCACCTTTTTAATTGATGTAGATTAGTTCATACTGGAATTTATAAACCTTAAAACTAAATATAGATACACTACTACTTAAATTGTCTTAACCCAATACACAAGAACAGGTACTACATAGCCAAATCGGCCGTATGGTTATGTTTCCAGAAGTTCATTTGGGCGAAGGCATCATGTTTAATTTAAAAATTTAATATTATGATTGAGCCTAAGAAAAACCCCAAGCTCGACGACAGAAAGTGGTCGGCCACCTTTTTTAATGCAGGACTCGTTTTAAGTCTTTTATTGGTTATTTCAGCTTTCGAATGGAAGTTTGTGCACCACGGAAGTGAAGTCGATATTGTGCAAGCCACTGAAGTTGAAACCTTACTGGATCCAATAGTGACGGTACATCCCGAGCCCCCGAAACCAAAGTTACAAGAAGCGCAAATCATTGAAAAAGATGATGATGAACTTATCGAGGAGCAAGAGCTCATTGTTTTTCATGATGATTGGGATATCAATGATGTAATCGAAGATATCAGCTATATACCAGCACCTGTAGAGAAAGCACAAGAGACATTTGAAATTGTTGAGAGTATGCCATCGTTTGCTGGAGAGGGGCAAGCCGGGTTTTTAAAGTATGTTGCCAAACATTTGAAATATCCTAGAGACGCTGTCCGTCATAATGTAGATGGAAAAGTGTTTGTTCAATTTGTGATTGATGAAAAGGGGAACATGACAGAAATTCAAGTTATTCGCGGCCTTGGGTATGGCTGCGATGAAGAAGTGATGCGTGTATTAGAAAAAGTGCCTAAATGGGAACCCGGAAAACAAAGGGGTGTTCCAGTACGGGTGCGGATGGTTCTGCCAATTAGCTTTAAACTTAATTGAAACGGTAAGTGTAAAGTATGAATAGGCAGTACGGTGGAAGGGTGCTAAACACACCAACCATGGATTGACAACTCCAAAAAAGAAGTGGGCATCTGAAATCAGGTGCCCACTTTGTATTTATTATGATGTGGTATTAATTGCAATTAAACAGCTACTTCGACAGCTTGAAGCATGAAATTATGCAGCTCATAATTTTTAACAAAGCCTTTAAGGTTTTCACTGCCTGGCCCATACATCCCTAGCTCTACATAATCTGATGTATGGCTATTGCCTGCCCAGCCTACAGATGTGTAATTGGTCATAATGTGCCCAAGTGCATTTATGGGGGAGTTCATTTTTTGATATAAGGTTTTGTAAGTGCCTCTGAAAGCTGCTATCAGTGAGTCAGCATCTTCGTCTTTTATTCCGATACCTGTGGCAGCTTCTATGCGCTCTTTAATTTGTGCCACCGAACTCGTTGGTGTTAATCCGGCCAAAACCCATTCGTTGGTATGTTTGAAATGATGCACCTGATCGAACATTTCATTTACTTTACCACTGCTTAATAAGCCAGGGTTAGAATTACCATGATCTGAAGTGAAAATAACGAGGGTTTCTCCATTTGACTCCGCAAATTCAAGAGCCACACCTAAGGCATCGTCGAAAGCAAGTTGGTCATATAGCAAAGCACCCGTGTCATTGGCATGGGCAGCCCAGTCTACCTTACCACCCTCTATCTGTAAGGCAAATCCATTTTTGTTTTTAGAAAGTTTTCGTAATGCTTCTGCTGTCATTTCGGCTAAGGTAGGTACTTTAGTCAGCAATTCTGAATCA
>DAIQNU010000407.1:0-3172 GCA_036788235.1 Cyclobacteriaceae bacterium | reverse complement strand
ATTTGGCTCATGCCAATCATGCCTTCGCCAAGCTATCATAAATATGACGTGATTGATTACAAAGCCATACATCCAGACTATGGAACCATGGATGATTTTAAGCATTTTTTGGCAGAGGCAAAAAAGCGAGATATTAAAGTGGTTATTGATATGATCATCAATCACACGAGCAACCGCCACCCATGGTTCCTGAAGTCTTCGAGTAGTAAAGATAACCCCTACCGCGACTATTATGTATGGGCTGACGAGGCTACCATACTCCGCGAAAGCAAGCTGGTAAAGGAAGCTACCGGCGATTCTGACAACAAGCATCAATGGCATAGCAGCGATGGCCAAGACGAAAAATACTACGGTTTCTTTTATGGTGGCATGCCAGATCTCAATTTTGACAATGAAAAAGTAAAGGAAGAAATATTTGATATTGGCAGGTTTTGGCTCGAAGAAGTTGGTGTAGATGGTTTCAGGCTCGATGCTGCCAAACACATCTTCGAAGATCACAGAGTAGCTGATAACCACGCTTTTTGGGTAGAGTATCGCGAAGCCATGGAAGCTATAAAGCCTGATGTGTATATTATTGGTGAGGTTTGGGCGCCTACAGAACAAATCGCTCCTTTCCTCTCTGGTTTGCCTTCACTATTCAATTTTGACCTGGCCTACAGCATTTTAGAATCATTGAATAAAGAACAAAACCTTAGTGCAACTGTAAAAGGTCATGGAACGGAAGTAAATGAGGGCATAACCCTTGAAGATGCATTCTTAATCAAGGAAAAGATATATTCAGAAATTACCACTGATTATGTTGATGCTATATTCTTAAGCAATCATGATCAAAACCGAGTTATGAGTGTATTGGGAAATGACATAACCAAAGCGAAGCAAGCAGCTGCCATTTTGCTTTCGCTTCCGGGAACGCCGTATCTCTATTATGGAGAAGAAATTGGCATGAGGGGCATGAAGCCAGATCCAACCATTCGCGAGCCATTTCTTTGGGATTCAATCGATAAAGATACTGCTCGAGCAACATGGATAGAGCCAAAATTTACTATGGATGAAAGTCTCGTTCCGCTTGCCATGCAAAAACAAGACCCCAATAAGATTTTTCATACTTATAAAAAGTTGATTGCGATAAGAAACCACTCAGAGGCGCTTACTTTTGGTCAATTAGAAAAGTCTCCACTTTCTTCAGAAAGCCTTATGGCTTGGTACAGAACTTATGAAGGAAAGCAGGTTTTGGTTCTACACAATCTTTCATCTTCGCAATCTGCCGACATATCCATAAGTGAAATAAATAAGGCGGAAATACTTTTTGCAAGTCATGACAACATGATTGTGGAGGGAGCAGTAAATATGCCTCCGAATAGTTCCATTTTTATACTTACAGAAAAGTTGTAATACTATGAGTAAAAAACCCAGACTAAATTTTTGGCAAATCTGGAACATGAGTTTCGGTTTTTTGGGCATCCAATTCGGATTTGCACTACAAAATGCCAATGTGAGTCGTATTTTCGAAACTTTGGGTGCCAATGTAGATGATATTCCGATTTTATGGGTCGCAGCACCTGTAACAGGCCTTATCGTTCAGCCTATCATAGGGCATATGAGTGATAAGACCTGGGGAAAGCTCGGGAGACGCAGACCGTATTTTCTGGTTGGTGCCATCATGGCTTCTGTTGCACTCTTTATCATGCCAAATTCGCCGATGCTTTGGATAGCGGCAGGTATGCTCTGGATTATGGATGCATCTATTAATATTTCGATGGAACCATTCAGGGCTTTTGTTGGTGATATGTTACCTGAAGAGCAACGAACCAGAGGTTTTGCCATGCAGAGTTTCTTTATTGGCTTGGGAGCCGTTGTAGCTTCTGCCCTGCCCTGGGTTATGACCAACTGGTTTGATATTCCCAATACTGCACCTGAGGGAATGATTCCACCTTCGGTTAAGTTCGCCTTTTACATAGGAGGTTCTGTATTTTTCCTGGCCGTACTTTGGACCATTATTCGTAGCAAGGAATATTCTCCTGAACAATTAGCGGAATTCGACAAGGAAGATCAACTAGCAAAAGCCCAAGCCGAACCCGAAACACTACAAAGTTTATACGCAGAGAAAAAAGTCGCTTATATGCGCAATGGTTTGATCTGGGTTTTGGTCGGAGCGTTGTTGACTTGGATAATTTATTCCAGAGGCATGGAAAAAGAATTATACATTCTGACCGTTGGCGCCATAGTTTTTGGACTTATTCAAATGCTTACTGCACTTTTCAAATCGAATAGTATAAAAAATGGCATGGTCGAAATCATCGACGATTTATTCAGCATGCCAAAAACCATGGTGCAGCTATCTTTCGTTCAGTTCTTCTCATGGTTTGCCTTGTTTTCGATGTGGATATATACTACATCTGCCGTTACAAGTCATGTATATGGTACAAGTGATACAACATCTGTATTGTATAATCAGGGTGCCGATTGGGTAGGTATATTAATGGCTGTGTATAACGGATTCGCTGCGCTTATAGCTTTTTTACTTCCAGTTATTGCCAAAAAGACAAGTAGAAAAATCACGCATTTAATTGCACTATCATGCGGTGGACTGGGTCTTATTTCCTTTTATTTTATTAAAGATCCCTACCTACTTATTGTATCAGAAATAGGAATTGGCTTCGCCTGGGCAAGTATTTTATCTATGCCCTATGCTATTCTGACTGGCTCATTCCCCGCCAATAAAATGGGTGTGTACATGGGCATATTCAACTTCTTTATTGTAATTCCCCAAATATTGGCTGCGAGTATTTTGGGATTTATGGTTCGAAATTTATTTGGTGGTGAAGCTGTTTTGGCGCTTGTTCTAGGTGGCTTTTCCATGATAATTGCCGGTTTATTGACACTATTTGTAAAGGATAAATGATGTAGACAATGATATTAGCATGTATTTTTGATTTGGATGGCGTGGTAGTAGATACAGCTAAATATCACTACCTGGCCTGGAAGAGGCTTGCCAATGAAATGGGATTTGACTTCACAGAATCCGATAATGAACGCTTGAAAGGCGTAAGCAGAATGCGCTCTTTAGACATTCTACTAGAAGTTGGCAATGTGGATTTATCTGATGAGCAGAAAATAAAAGCTGCTGAACGGAAAAATGCTTGGTATGTAGAATACATAAGCAAAATGAATG
>DAIQNU010000406.1:0-3172 GCA_036788235.1 Cyclobacteriaceae bacterium | reverse complement strand
GGTATGGCATCAAAAGTTTTGGTTGCCGGGTTGTAGCAAAGCTTTTTGCCATTTTCTATTTTGAAAAATGAGCTTGCACCTGCCTCGATCATTTCATAGACCCATGGAGCAGCTTTGTAGTTTGCTGCCTCCATTTTTTCCATGGTTTTTTCTACGCCCAGTATATCCCAGGTTTCGAAAGGGCCGAGTTCCCAGCCAAAACCGGCACAGAGGGCATCATCTATCTTGTATATTTCATCGGCAATTTCCGGTATACGGCATGATACATATTGAAACAGCGCATAAAAGGAGTCGCGGTAAAATTCCCCGGCATTGTCCTTGCCTGATAGCAACACAGGAAACCTTTCACGCAAGTTGTCAATGGGCTTGGTGGTGTCAAGTGTAGCAAATTTTGCTTTCTTCTGTGGCGCATATTCCATGCTTTTGAGATCGAGCGTCAGGATCTCCGATTTGCCATCTTTCCCCTTTATTTTTTTGTAAAAACCCTGACCGGTCTTGTCTCCCAGCCATTTACGGTTTTCGAGCTCGGTAACTGCCTGTGGCAATTTGAACATTTCGCGCTGTTCGTCTTGCGGCAGACCTTCGTACAGGTTATTGGCCACCTTCACAAGGGTATCAAGCCCCACCACGTCTGAGGTGCGGAAGGTGGCAGATTTTGGCCTGCCAATTACCGGGCCGGTGAGCTTGTCGACTTCATCGATGTTGAGGCCGATTTTCTGCATGCTATCCACTACTTTCAAAATCGCAAATATGCCAACCCTGTTGGCGATAAATGCCGGTGTGTCTTTACATTCGACTGTGGTTTTACCCAGAAACCTGTCACCATAATGCATTAAAAAGCTTATGATTTCGGGGTCTGTATCCGGCCCGGGAATAATCTCCAAAAGCCTCAGATAGCGAGGAGGATTGAAAAAGTGGGTTCCGCAAAAATGCTTTCTGAAATCTTCACTTCTGCCCTCGTTCATTTGCTGTATGGGTATGCCCGAAGTGTTGGACGTAATAAGCGAACCGGGTTTTCTGTATTTTTCTACTTGCTCAAACACCTTTTGCTTGATGGCCAGATTTTCAACCACTACCTCCATTACCCAGTCGCATTGATCAATGCCGGACATGTCATCTTCGAAGTTTCCGGTGCTGATCCGTTTTGCAAAATCTTTATGGTAGAGTGGGGCAGGGTTTGATTTGATGGCCGATTGCAATGCTTCATTTACAATACGGTTGCGCACCTGTGCTGAATTCAGATCCAGCCCTTTCTTTTTTTCGGCTTCGGTGAGCTCTTTTGGCACTATGTCCATTAGCAGTACCTGAACGCCTGCATTGGCATAGTGGCAGGCAATGCGGGAGCCCATTATCCCCGATCCTAATACGGCAATTTTCTTGATCACTCGCTTCATTGAATTAATTTTTTACTGTGGTCACCAGGTTTATATTTATTGTTTGTCAATTCGTTTTTTATCAATCTTTAAAAACTGCTTCTCTAAGTTTTTCATCGTTTTCTACCGATGCCGTTATTTTAGCCGCCACCTCAAAAAAAACCTTCAGTTTGTCACCCGGTATCAGTTCCCGCATGTAATTATTAAATGCCTTGACGGTTTCGATGGTCTTACCCTTTTTCTCTTTGCCCATCTCGGTTAAATGTATATAAACAGTGCGCCGATCATTTGGATCTCGTTGGCGGTATATGTAGTTTTTTTCTTCAAGGGTGCGTAGCATTCTGGTCAGGCTGCGTGCCTCCAAACCGAGTAGGGGGGCAATTTTTGTTGCCGGTGTACCCTCTGACGAGCTGATGTTGAGCAATACAAAACCAATGGAGGTAGTCATATTGTGAAGTGCAGCCTTCTGGTTGTACATTCTCGAAATGGAGTGCCAGGCGGTTTTGATGGCATAGTCAATTGACTCTTCGGCTGTCATTTATTGTTTAATTTTAAATACTTGATGCTCACAACTGAATTTACTTTGTAAGCCTGAATTATGCTTCTCGCGATACTTGATTTTTCTGATGCACTGCATTTGCAAAATCAAACCTTGAGGCCTAAGCCTCGAATAATTGTATTAGGGTTTAATGGCAAATACTTTAATAGTATGCATGCATACTAAACTAATGGTTTTTTTTATATTTTGTTGCATGCCTATTTTAGGGTGTAATTACGATGTTCGTTCCTAAAGCCAATATAGTTTGTGAAGAATGTAAAAAAGTGAAGCAAAAAAATGATTGCCTACATTCAAACAGTCGATTGTATGCAAGCATACTAATTTTGTCATTGATAAATTAATTTCAAAAAGTTTTATGAATTGTCGCGTAAATGCGGCAGTTGTGGTTCGTAATTTAATGCCAAACTCGCCAGACTTATGGCAGCAGCCATGGTTTACTACAAATGCAGATAATAATCTTGAAGCAAGTCTATAAATTCAGATGTATAGATAGTATGATTTTCATGTACCACTATGTCTTGAAATACTGGTTTCTTAAGGTTTCTGCCAAAACATGTAATGCAAGCCTTCAGTGGCAAATCTTTCCTGATGTAAATTTGGTATCTACGGTATAGCTGTAAATCAAACCTGGGCGCCATCTTTTCTATTTCTTCAGATTCTCGTGGCGGTAGTAGTATCCAAAGTAGACCGTTTTGATGGAGCCACTTCTTAGCGAATATTAAAATATCTTCTTTTCGCAGTGTAGCGTCATGGCGAGCCATGTTTGTTTTTTGATGGCTAGCAGGCATATGAGCAGTAAAAAATGGCGGGTTGGAAATGATGATATCAAAAGGGTGAGTAGGGGTGAATTTTCGGAGATCATCATGGATCGCCTGCAAACGAGCCGCCCATAGACTAGAGGTAAAGTTTTCTTTTGCTTGCTTACAGGTGGCTTCTTCTATTTCAATGGCCTGGATTTGTGCATCGGCATATCTCTGCGCAAGCATCAAGGCCAGCAATCCAGTGCCTGTTCCAATATCCAGTATTTTTTCTGGAGCATCGTGTTGGCAGAGCGCACCCAGCAAGCAGGCCAATGTGCCTACTTTTTGTGCGCAGTGCTGCTGATGAATGGTGAATCTTTTGAATTGAAAAAAATCGGCACCCATTTGAATAGCCTATATTTAGCCTAAAATAGCGAGGGATTGCCTGTTGATTTTTCGTAACCGACATCGGGTGGCAGATTGCCGGCTTTGTAGCTCTG
>DAIQNU010000405.1:0-3174 GCA_036788235.1 Cyclobacteriaceae bacterium | reverse complement strand
CGCATGCTTATGCCAATGCACCGGTTTGTGCCCCGACACGCAATACCATTATTACTGGAGTATATGCCAATTCGGGTGGGCATCAAAATATGCGCAGCAATTATAAAAAATCAGATATTGTGAAATTTTATCCGCAATTCTTAAAGGAAGCCGGGTATTATTGTACTAATAATGTGAAAGAAGACTACAATGTACATCCAGATCAAAATAAAAATGTCTGGGATGCTTCAAGTCGCACAGCCCACTACAAAGATCGGCCGGAAGGAATGCCCTTCTTTGCCATATTTAATTCTATCATTTCGCATGAACACTCTTTGCATACCACCATTCCTGAGGAAGAATTAAGACACAAACCTGACAATGTCAATTTGCCACCATACCACCCCGATACGCCTGAAATGCGCCACGATTGGGCGCAATATTATGATAAAGTGGAAGATATGGACACCTGGATTGGGAGTGTTTTGCAGGAACTTGAAGAAAGCGGTGAAGCAGAAAATACCATTATCTTCTACTATGGAGACCATGGTGGAACCTTGGCTCGTAGTAAGCGCTACGTATATGAAACTGGCACAAGAGTGCCTTTTATAGTTTACATTCCTGAGAAGTATAAACATTTGTACCCCGCCGAGCAAGCTGGATCAGAAGTGAATAGAATTATAAGCTTTGTAGATTTAGTACCAACCTTGTTGAGTATTACTGATCAAGATATACCCGACTATTTACAGGGAAAAGCATTTTTAGGCAAGCAAAAAACCGCCGATCCTGAATATGCTTTTATGTTCCGAGACAGAATGGATGAACGATTTGATATGAGTCGGGCTGTTCGCGATCATAAATTCCGATACATTCGCAATTACATGCCTTACAGGGTTTATGGACAATACCTAGCATACCTGTGGAGGGCGCCTTCAATTCGCTCTTGGGAGGCTGCCTACAAAGCCGGCCAATGCAACGATACCCAAAGTATTTTTTGGAATACCAAGCCGGCTGAAGAATTGTATGATACTGAAAATGACCCGTGGGAAGTCAACAATTTGGCAGCAAATCCTGAGTATAGAGATGTATTGGAGCGGATGCGTAGTGCCAATCGCAATTGGATGCTTGAAATAAAAGATACTGGTTTTTTTCCTGAAGGTCAGTTGGTTAGTCGTATGGATGGAACAGCTGCCTATGATTACATGCGGAACAATGAAGTTCAGCTTGAAAGCATTATAGATGCAGCCGAGCTGGCATCTTTAGCCACGAAAAATGAAATACCTGAGTTGTTAAAACTTACACAATCAGAGGATGCTGCCTTGAGATATTGGGGCACTACAGGATTGCTCATACTTGGTACTGATGCAAAAACTGAATCTGAGACACTTAGATCACTTCTTGAAGATCCATCACCCAATGTAGCAACAGTCGCCGCAGAAGCATTGTATAATCTGGGTGAAAAGTCGATTGCTCAAAAAGCATTGATAAAGCAATTGCAATCTCCTATTTCTGCCGCAAGAAATCATGTGCTCAATACCATAGATTGTGTGGATGATAACAGTAAAGAAATAAAAGAAGCTACAATAGCTTTGGCCAAAGAGCAACGTCAAGTAAAGAGGCCGGGGTTTGATTTATGGGCTTGTCGCGAGTTGCTAAAAAAATGGGATATAGATCCTGAAGCGCACGGAATCAAATTTTGACAAAATAATTTTAATAATGAAACCTGGTATGAAGCAAGATGCAATGTATGATGTCGGTTAAAAGTGAGGATTCTGCAGGTTGTTAAAATAAATAAGAAATATGAGACTAAATGGATATTGGTTCTTGATAGTGTTTTTTCTGATTTCATGTTCGGAAAAGAAATCCGAATCTGAAGTTAAACCTAATATAATATTTATAATGGCCGATGACCTGGGTTATGGAGATTTGGGCAGTTATGGTGGGTCTCGTATCCAAACGCCTAATTTAGATAAGATGGCTGGTGATGGCATTCGTTTTCTGAATCATTATGCCGGTACTTCAGTTTGTGCTCCGGCTCGCTCTGCATTGATGACAGGTTTGCATACCGGCCATACACAGGTACGTGGAAATTTGCAATGGGAACCTTATGGCCAACGACCTTTGCAAGAAAACACCGTTACACTGGCCAGTTCACTCAAAGAGGCAGGATATTATACAGCAATGGTTGGTAAATGGGGTTTAGGCGTAGAAGGAACCAGCGGAGATCCGCTAAAGCAAGGTTTCGATTATTATCTGGGATATCTATGCCAGGTTCTGGCCCATAACCATAGCCCCGCCTTTATTATGGAAAACGGGGTAAAAATTCCTCTGGATAATGAAGTGGTATGGACCGATACCTCCCATTGGACTAACGGCCTGGGTTCATATCCTGTTGTGAAAAAAGATTTTACACAAGAGATATTTACAGAAAAGGCTTTGGAAATCATCGAATCAAAGAAAGACGAGCCCTTTTTTCTGTATTTTTCATCCATCATTCCACATGATAATGGAGAAGCACCAAAAGGTAAGCGTTATTCAGACATTCCTTCTTTTGCTCCTTATGAAGATAAAGATTGGACAGAAAGCGAAAAAGGCTATGCTGCCATGGTCACCCATCTCGATAAAGATGTTGGAAGAATACTGAATAAATTGAAAGAACTTGGACTGGAGGAAAACACACTAGTGATTTTTACCAGTGACAATGGTGGTGATTCGCCCGATTCTTTTCATGAAGAGAGCAATCTACCATTCAGAGGGCATAAACGCGATTTGTATGAAGGAGGCATCAGGGTTCCCTTTTTAGCTTATTGGAAAGGAAAGATCGCTGCAGGAAGGGAGAGTATTCATCCGTCAGCTTTCTGGGATATGTTGCCCACTTTTCACGAATTGGCAGAGCTTCCAACGCCTCAACAAACCGATGGCATTTCCATTTTCCCGGAGCTTTTGGGCAAAGATCAGCCGGCACATGATCATCTTTACTTTGAATTCCACGAACAAGGAGGTAAGCAAGCCATCATTAAAAAGAATTGGAAGCTGATACGCTTACAGGTGCGTAATCCGGATAAGACCCATCTCGAACTGTATAATTTAAATGAAGACATCTCAGAATCGAAAAATCTGGTTGCTCAACATCCGGAAAAAGCAGATGAGTTACTCGAAATCATAAAACATGCAAGAGTTCCTTCTGAGGACTTT
>DAIQNU010000404.1:0-3186 GCA_036788235.1 Cyclobacteriaceae bacterium | reverse complement strand
CGATGTAAAAGAAGCGGTGGAAGCGGTGAAGCTGTGGGAGATGTGTGAGGGGTATACCACACAGGTTCTTTAATGCCTGGCATAAAAATTTGGAGGAAGTAAAAGAGCTGCCTCAACTATTGAGACAGCTCTTAATCACTTACAGATGAATTTCAGTTTATCTATCGTTTGATCATTTTTTTGGTGAGCAATTTACCGTTTGCAAATAAGCTGTAATAGTACATCCCTGGGCTATGGCGGCTACCATCCCATAGCGTGCTATGGCTGCCAGCTCCGAGGTTACCATCAATAAGGCGCTCAAGCTTACGGCCATTGCTATCACTGATTTCCAGCACCACATGTGCATCGGTTTGCAAGGTGAAATCTATTCGTGTTTGCTGGTCAAATGGATTGGGAACATTCTGTCCCAAATACATCGAGCCTGCCACGGGTATTACACTTCCTGTCGATTTGTCCTGGCAGCAATTTTCCATACTGCTCTTTGCCTGATTCATTGCCATCAAAGCTTCTTCTAGGCTTGCTTGTATCTCGACAAGTTGGCTTGATTGAGTCGCAATCTGGCTTTCCAAGGCGCTCAGTTGAGCTTCCTGGCTTGTAATAATGCTGCTTTGCTCCTGAAAACCAGCTGTGAGAATGGCAATAAAATCATTATAGCTTAAACCTTTAAAGGTAAAATCATCTTCAACCATAGTACCAGTTGAATCAAACTCTGCCGGAACAATTAAAGTTCTTACCAATTCAGGAAGTACTTCTTCAACCTCTTGGGCCAGGAACCCATATTGTAATCGATCCTCAAAATGTAATCGACCCTGGGTGCTATAATTGTATTTCACTGGATTCAGTTCATTTAAAACCGAAGTAGCAGACTCTATTTGTTGAACATTTGACTTTAAATTTTCATCACTTGGGTTATATGAACCAGTCACAGCAATAGATCCGTTAAAAAAACCAGCAAGGTTTACTGGATTTGCTGAAGTCCAGGCAGGAGCCTCGCTGTAAATGCCATAATTAAGATAGGTCGCCGCTAAAGTAACCTGACTATAAATGCCATATAGTCTATCGACCGCTCCTGCACCAGGCTCTCCGGTTTTCATTTTTAGACCTGTAGATTCCAGACAAGGGATGCTTGGGAAATTATTGGCTACAGTTTCAATTCGAACTCCATAAAGAAAATCACCCCAATTACGAGCAAGGAAGCTCCCAGCCATATGTCCAGTAGCATAACTCTGGCCTTGATTTGATCCGCGGATTGCTATGTTGGTGTTGGCGAATCCAGGCGTTTCAAAATTTCCCGCGTACGTGGCTATGTTTCCTGTTGCATCATTTCTCACGTAAAGTCCAGTTGAAGAATTTGCAAAAGTCGGTTGATCAACATGGATACCAACTTTTCCTGGTAAGGCAATATTTCCAAAGCCAAATGTTCCATCTGCACGCAGCTCCATATGCTGATTGCCATTTGTCCAAAATTCAATGGGACTTGGGCCGTCATTTCGAATAGGAAGTGCAATTCCAGAGCTTGCATCGAAACCAACATAATTGCCAAAAATTGGAAAGTTGTTGTCTTGGGTAACTTGTCCAAAAATTAAATTGCTCATAAAACAAGCAATGATCAAGGTAACTACGATTAAAAAATTCTTTGTTTTAATTTTGTTAGGGAGTAATCACGATTCTCTCCATCGCAATTCCCTCTTTTGTTTCAACTACAGCAATGTAAACTCCGTCGCTCACATCACGCAAATCAAGCATGGCCGTATCTTTGTGCAATATGTCCGGGTAGCTCCTAATCAATGTGCCTGGAGAAGAAAATATATTGACCGAAATCAAATCAGACTGACTGTCAATCCAAAAAATCCCTGAATTCGGGTTAGGATAAATCATAAAAACAGAAGAAGCTCGTGATTCAATAGTTCTAAGTGCGGAAAAACACTCACCATTTTCTGCTGTCACGCAAAAATCATCCATATAATAGTAGGCAATGCTGCTAGAGTCAGGATGTTCAGGGTCTATAAAAGTTACATTGGTATTGACATCGTCGAAGAAATTGCCAAAGGCCGCGTATTGGTATGCTGAATCCGCTATGATGGTACCATAAACATGTACCCAATTGGCAGTGTCAGTGACAAGTGTATCCATGTTAATGTGAGCGAAATTTGGAATATATCCCAACTCTTCAGGTGTTAGATAGTTTTCAGTCATCAGTAAAATACCCAGATTATTGGTAGCTAGCTCGGTAACATTGTGACTATACGCTGCGGACACATAATATGACAAGGCATAGCTCTGCCCAATTACCAATTGTTCTGAAAGCTGAACTCCAGGATATTCTCTTCCATTACTGAGGCCGCCATGATAAGTAACTGCCCCTAATATCCCAGCTCCAGTTCTAGGATACTGCGAACCCAAAGGATTGACTAAAGGGCTTAAATTGGAACTGCAAAAATTAAAATAATCTGGTGTACCCCTAAGAGCAGTCCATGTAGGCAGAAACAACTCCATCGTTAAAAGGTAAGGACACTCTGAATACTCTTCAGCACTCCAATCGGCAATCAGATTTTGAGATTTCACAGAAAAGGATAGCGAAACTAGAAAAAGAAACAAAAAAAGAAACGCTGAGAAACGCATCGTGAAAGGTTTAAAAATTGATTGATTTATGGCAGGTGGGCATCAGGCGCGCCTGCTACCAGGATATCTGCCTCCTTGTGATTGCGTGTTTGTTCGCAACGCTTATTGGTTTATCTTTGCTACTTCATAATCACCTCCTTTTTCGAATCGTGTGGTTATGTATTTAAGCCGGAGTTACAGCACTTCGGCTTTGTTTTTTAAATGTTCAAATGAATGGCAGGAAAGTTTACCTCTGTAAGTTTCGCATTACAATGTACGCGCAGAAATCGAAATCACAAAGCTTTTCTCTGACTTTTTAATCATATCATTTAAAAAAAAGGGGGGGGGGGGCAAAAATTCTGATTATAAATTATTTACATGTTTTATTTTTAAATCCCAAGTCAATGACTTTTCCCTTTCATGATTATTCCCTTTTACAATTGCGCTAGTATTTAATTTACGTGGAATACGCAGGCCTGAACGAAACAATTTAACTTCAACCCAGTTTCAATCTCATGAATGAGCAAACGAAAATTTGGCCTGTAATCGTGGTCGGCGGTGGACCGGTGGGCATTGCTGCAGCTG
>DAIQNU010000403.1:0-3215 GCA_036788235.1 Cyclobacteriaceae bacterium | reverse complement strand
GATTTAGCTAAAGCCATAGATGAAGGTTTGCTCGCCGGAGCTGCTACAGATGTTTATTCAGAGGAACCTATTAAAAAAGATAATACATTGATACACGTAAAAAAATCTGATAAGCTTCTGCTTTATCCCCATATTGCTTGGGCCAGCATAGAATCTCGAAATAAGCTATTACATATAATAAAAGACCATATTCTAGAATTCACCAAGTAAAGATTTCTTCCTTCAGACAATATTTCAAAATTGTCTGAAGGAAGAAATATGACTGTTAAGGTCTAAACTCTAAGGCACTTACAAGAAAGTTCGCTTCATCTTTCTGTTCCTTTGATCGCAGCTCTGCCACAATAAAGAGATCTACAAAACCAGATGTGCTTTCATTTATGTCTATGACCACATTTTGTTCTCCACTTGTCATTTGCTGATCAATTTTACCAATCAATTTACCATCTGCACTGCCAACACGCAGCTCCAGGATCAATTGGTTTTCACTATGAGGTGCGTGTAGTGTCAACGCCAATTGCTTGATGCCCTTAAGATCGACATTATCTTCGCTAAGCACATTTTTACCACTTGCAAATTTCAAGAATGTACCGGTAGTAGAGTCTTTTCGGGCAAAACCACTATGCACACTCATTTGCTGAGCCGATACCAAAGTACTTCGCAAACTCTTGGAAGTACTACCTGAAAGCGGTTTAATGCCTATACCGCCTTTATTGGTGTAGCTGGCATTGATGATCAAAACATCATTGTTGGTGGTGAGCTGATCAGCCCTGGCCTGGATTTCACCTGTTCGAGGCAGAGATGGCACCTGATCACCGGATGATTCCATGTCCAAAATCCACTTTACGATTTGCGTTATTTCAGCAGATTTGGCCGTAGGGTGTGCAGGCATAGCAACACTCCCCCAATTTCCACTACCGCCTTTTATTATTTTATTGCTTAAATAAGCCGATGCTTGTTTGTCGTCAGCATATCGAATGGCTACATCTTTAAAGGATGGCCCTACTGATTTTTCATCGACTTTATGGCACGACATACAGTTGAGCGAGGCACTTAAATTTTTGCCTGTCATGGCATCAGATACTTCCTGATGACCATGGGATGCACTGCTTCTATCCATACCCTGTACAACATCCATAGAAACATAGAGATTGTCCAACTCAAAATCATGGCCATTATCATCTACTGTTACTTCATATTCAACTGGCTTGTTGATAAAATAAAAACTGCGATTGCCCTTAAGATCAATACTGACTTTGGGTTGCTCGTTGCCAGCATACACCTGTACCACATTACTGCTGGCTTTTTCACCTTTATCATCGATAACTTCCACATAAATTGGGAAATCCCCGTATCGGGCTATAGTATAGTTTAGTTCTGGCTGATAGGTCACATTCCTTTGATCACCAATATGCCATAGATAAGTCAATCGGTCATTTTCCGGATCTTTGGCTTCTACCTGTGCTTTTACAGTAAAGGGCAGCAAGCCGCTTGTTTTTTCAACTGTCAATTTCCCAACTTTGGGAGGTCTGTTACCACCTATATAGTCAATTCTTGCTATCCCCGAGTCTTCATTCCTTGCAAACCATCCTTTGCCATATTCTAAAATATAAAAGCGACCATCAGGCCCAACTTCAAGATCAATCGGTGCATTGAGTTTCAGGCCTTCCATGAAAGGCTCCACTTTGCTAAAATCTCCTTCTTCAGTGAGGGTAACTACTTTGATCCAGTTGCGCATCCACTCGTAAATAAACCATTTGCCATGGTAATAATCGGGATACCTGTGCTTTTTAGGATATAGATCGGTATAATACACCGGCCCAGCCATTGAGGTTCGACCCCCGGCACCCAAATAGGGAAATTGAGGCGACTCTGCATAAGGATACCAAATAAATGCCGGTTGGGCTGGAGGTAATTCTCGCAAACCTGTATTGTTTTTGGAGTCATTTATGGGTTTTGCAGGGTTAAATAAATCACCACTTTTACCAGTTTCATAGTCATAGGCTCTGTATGCATAGTTGTCTCCAATAAACAAAGGCCAGCCATAAAATCCAGCTTCTCTTGCTTGATTATACTCATCATACCCCCGTGGACCACGGGTCAATAAACTATCGGCACCGGCATCAGGCCCCACTTCGCCCCAGTAAAGGTTGCCATTTTTCTGGTCTACAGCTATACGATAAGGATTGCGATTGCCCATTACATAAATTTCGGGTCGGGCTTTAGGCTCATTCTTGGGGAATAAGTTACCATCAGGAATATCATAAGTTCCATATTCATTTATCTTTAAGCGCAGTATTTTACCTCTTAGGTCATTGGTATTGCCAGCTGAGCGGCGGGCATCAGCTTGTTCTTTACCAGGCCGGTCGTCCAATGGAGCAAAGCCACTGTTGACAAATGCTTGGGTTTTTATGTTAAAAGGGTTTGAGTTGTCACCTGTTGATAAGTACAGAAGTCCATCGCCACCAAAAGCAATGGAGCCACCGGTATGACAACAAATTTGCCTTTGGGAATAAAACTGCAAAATGATTTTTTCCGATTGTAGCAAAATGGTGTCATTACGAAAGTCGAATCTGGACAATCTGTTGACTGAAGTATCAGCCGGACTGTAATACATGTAAATATGCCTATTTTTTGCAAAATTAGGATCTGGCGCAATGCCCAATAAACCTTCTTCAGCATTTACTCTCGAATTGGTTTTCCAATAGACATCCAAAAAACCGACTTCTTTTACCTTACCGCTTTCGGCATTATAATGTAATACCTGCCCTCTTCTTTGCGCTACTAGTATGTCAAGGTTTGGCAGTACTGCCAACTCTATTGGTTCAAAAAATTCTCCTTGTACCAATGTGGTTTTTACAAATCTGTCATTTTCAGGCACTCGCTGGGTTTTAGCTGTGGTATAATCAGGTTTTGATCCATCGGCTACATATTGCAATGCTCCGGTCAAGTGCTTTTTAAAATTATCATTACTTTCCAAAGCGTCTATACCAATATTGGTATAAAAAATTCGCCCCCCATCATAGTTTTGATACCATGATAAGGCTTCTTCGCCGTCAGATCCGGATTGCTTTAGTACAACTTTTGTATTTTCAGACAATGGACTGCTTTTCATTATTGCGTTTTCAATTTCCCAGCTTTGATCTAATCCTTGTATAGTTGGATGATCTACATTAGCAGTTTGAATGGTGACCTTGTTTTGAATTGGCTCTTGCGTT
>DAIQNU010000402.1:0-3223 GCA_036788235.1 Cyclobacteriaceae bacterium | reverse complement strand
GTATATTTTTAAGATTTTGCTCACTAATAAATTGCCCAACTACATGCTTTGATATGTATTTGCTCTTTAAAAAATTATTTATCACAAGTGGTAATTTTAGTGTCTCCAACACTAGTAATTCACCTTCATTCAGAAAGGATTCCTTTTCTTCCCATAGCGTTTCGGGAGGCACATGTGAGATTCCCAAAATGGCTTTGTAGGATCCTTCATTTCTTTTGAGTGTAAGATTATATAGAGCAGTTTCACCAACAACTTCTTCCAACAACATGAGCTGCAATTATTAAATAAAAAAAAAATAGACCATCCCTCCCACTCATATTTATGCCCTTGCAGACAGAAAAACAAGTAGAAAGAATGGTCTGAAACTTATGATACTAAGAAAACTTTTTCAATGGCTTCTTCGAGCTTTTCTGAAACCAGTTCCTTGTTTCGACTCAGAAACCAGTGATCACCTGGTACCATTACCAATTGAAAATCAGTATTCGTATGCTCTTGCCAGGCATTTACTTCACCAGGCATTACCACTTCATCCTTATCGCCGGCAAATGCAGTAATGGGTATGGTCAGCTTTTCATCTTCTACATAGTTGTAGTTCATAATTAGCGGCATATCCTTGCGCATTATGGGCAATATTCTCTTCAAAAAGGCCACATCTTCAATGTAGTTCATCAGTGCCAACAAGCGGTCTTCAGAATTACTGAACACAGCCGTTTTGCTTATCACATCGCGGTCTTTCCACTTTTTGGTAAGGTGTGGCGCTATGGTGCCAGACAAGAAAAAGTGAATAGGCTTTAACTGCCATGTTCGCTGCAAATATCTGGTAAGCTCATAGCCTACTATACCACCAAAACTGTGACCCATAATGATGAAAGGCTTATCGAGAAACGGCTGCATCGCTTTGGCCATGTCTTCGATCAACAAAGGCACCTGATCGTAGTTTTGCTCCTCCAGTCTGTTTTCGCGACCGGGCAACTGAAACGCCATAACCTCGGTATCTTTCGGTGGATTGAAGATAAAATGATAAAACATGGATGCTCCGGCACCCACAGGGTGTATACAGAAAACGCGTTGATTTACCGTACCACTGCTGCTTTTGCGACGAATGAGCCATTGATTTACAACCTCCACGTCTTCGTTGAGGCCGATGCCTGATGAGTCTACCTCAGTAGTTTCCTGCGTAGCTGTAGTGCCCATTTCGTCAAGAAGCAATCCTGCCAGCTCAAAAATACTTGGCCCTTTGGCTATTTTCATCAATGGAAAATTGATTTCCAGCTTTTGCTGAATCCAGTTTCTCAATTGATTGAGCATGAGCGAGTCAAGCCCGATTTTAGAAACCGAAACCGACGGATCGAGCTGCTCGGCCGATGCACCCAGTATTTTTGCCAAGGCAACAGTGATTTTTTCCTGTAAAAATTCCTGCCTTTCCGGGGCTGGCAATGCCATTACCTGATCATACAATCCGGCAGCTCCATTGGTTTGACTTCCCTTACCCTGAGTTTCATTCTGGATAATGGCCTCAAACCTTCCGTCAGATTGTAAGTGCGAAAAGAATTCCTTAAATCGCTTCCAGTCAATGTTTGCTGCCATTCTGTAGGCAGGTTGCTGAATGATGATATTTTCAATCTTTGACGTAACCTGACGAAGAGATAGCGGAAACCAGCCTTGGTTTTCAAGTACTTTAAGTACCTGTCCACCTTCTTTGGACATACCGGCAAACATACCCAACACACCGAGATTGACTGAAGAGCCGGCCAGGCCTTTACTTTGGCGATACATGGCCAGTTTATCGAGAAAATTATTGGCAGATGAATAATTGGACTGACCGGGTAAACCGAATATCGATGAAATAGATGATAAACTTAGGAAGAAATCCAGTTCCAGTTCTTTAGTTGCCAAATGGAGGTTCCAGGCGCCCATTACTTTGGGTTCATATACCCGTAGGAACTTCTCTGAGCTCATGTTTTTCAAAGTGGCATCATCAAGTACAGCCGCACTGTGTATTATCCCTTTCAAAGGTGGCATTTCGGCTTTTGTTTCCTCAATTACTCTTTCAACATCGGCAAAACTGGTTATGTCGATATTGGCCATCTTCACTTTTACACCTTTGGTTTCAAGTGTTTTCAACAACAGGTTGTCGTACACCGTTTTGCAGCCACTACGGCTTACCAGTACCAGATTCATGGCTCCTTTGTCAACCAGCCAGCGGGCCAGTTCTATGCCGAATCCACTAGCTCCACCTGTTACCAGATAGGTAGCATCGTGCGACAATGACATAGACTCTTCCGGATAAATGGTCAAAGGTTCTCCATGGATGGTCGTACATACTTTGCCAATATGAATGCCTTTGCTTAAGTAAGACAAGGCATCTGCCAATTGATTGATCGGAAAGGTTTTGACTGGTGATGCTTTGATTTGACCCGATGCGAGCAAATCTACAACTCCTTTGTACAATTGCTGACCCAAGACAGGTTTTTGAAGCATCAAACGATCAAGGTCAATGGCATGGTATGATATGTTTTGACCAAATCGCTTAAGTCCCAAACGGGAATTGCTGTAAATATCGGTCTTGCCAATTTCCATAAATCGGCCAAAAGGTGCCAGACAGCGCATACTTTGTGCTATGGCTTGCCCCGACAACGAATTCAATACCATATCGATTCCTTTGCCCTGGGTAGCTTTGAGTATTTCATTGGAAAAATCAAGACTTCTTGAATCATACACATATTTTATTCCCAATGACTTCAAATAAGCCCGCTTTTCATCATTGCCAGCTGTGGCAAATATTTCGGCTCCTAAAAATTTGGCTATTTGAATCGCAGCCAAACCGACGCCACCTGTGGCAGAATGAATGAGAACCTTTTCTCCTTTGCTAAGTCTTCCCAGATAATGCAAAGCGTAATAGGCTGTCAGAAAAGTTACCGTGGCTGTGGCTGCTTCTTCAAAAGAAAGATTTTGCGGCTTAGTAACCACGCAATTTTCTTTGGTAACGGTATAACCCGCAAAGCACTCAGGAGCCCAGGCCATTACCTCATCGCCCACTTTGATGTCTGTCACATTTTCGCCAACTGCCGAAACCACACCGGCACATTCAAGGCCAAGTTGTGCACCAGCAACACCACCTTCCACGGCTTCCTGCGTCAACAAGCCCATCACATTCATGATGTCTTTGAAGTTAACACCAGCGGCTCTAACCTGAATTTCTATTTCATCGGCTTGCAGTTTT
>DAIQNU010000401.1:0-3228 GCA_036788235.1 Cyclobacteriaceae bacterium | reverse complement strand
TAAGGCTTCCGTCTTCGTTGTATCTGACATACACCATGCCTTTGGCGCCAATCTGTGGTCGCCTTACATACTCAGTCAGGGCATCTACTTCTTTGCGTGTATAACCGGCGCAACCGGGTACAGATATACCCACTACAAGGGCTGCATCATCAAACACATTAAAGCCTTTCCCTTTGGCCAGGTCGTTGAGTTCATAAAAACGCATGCCAAACCTAAGATCGGGTTTGTCAGAACCATAATATCTGATCGCATCGTCATATTGCATACGCTCTACATCACCCAATTCATAATTCATTACATTTTTGAATAAATGCTTGATAAGGCCTTCAAATAAATTAAGAATGTCTTCCTGCTCTACAAAAGACATTTCGCAATCTATTTGTGTAAATTCTGGCTGGCGGTCGGCACGAAGGTCTTCATCGCGAAAGCATTTTACAATTTGAAAGTATCGGTCATAGCCCGAAACCATAAGCAATTGCTTAAAAGTTTGCGGTGACTGGGGCAGCGCATAAAACTCGCCATGATGTATGCGTGAAGGCACCACAAAATCACGTGCGCCTTCAGGGGTTGATTTTATAAGAACCGGGGTCTCAACTTCGATAAACTGCTGGGCATCGAGATACTTGCGGGTTTCTTGCATCATTTTATGCCGCAACTCAAGGTTTCGCCTTACAGGGGTACGTCGCAGATCCAGATATCTGTATCGCATTCTGAGTTCTTCACCACCATCGGTTTCGTCTTCAATGGTGAAGGGGGGCACCTTTGATACATTGAGAATTTCGAGCTGCTCTACACCTAACTCAATGTCGCCTGTGGGTATTTTGTCGTTTTTGGCAAATCGCTCCAGTACTTTTCCGCTGGCCGAAATCACAAACTCACGACCCAAAGTGCGTACTTTGTCCACGATAGCTGCATCGGTTTTGCTTTCGTCAAAAATAAGCTGGGTTATGCCATAGCGATCGCGCAGGTCGATCCAGATCATGCCACCTTTGTCGCGGATACGCTGTACCCATCCACAAAGTGTAACTTCTTTACCGGCATCAGCCATTCTTAGTTCTCCACATGT
Source organism: Cyclobacteriaceae bacterium (assembly GCA_036788235.1). Taxonomy (GTDB): domain Bacteria; phylum Bacteroidota; class Bacteroidia; order Cytophagales; family Cyclobacteriaceae; genus JAFIEV01. The sequence continues at coordinate 2,162 of DAIQNU010000401.1, read as the reverse complement.
ATGTGTTCTCAACATATCAGATCATTTTAATTAAAGGAATGCAAAAGTATATACTCTTTGCACATCAAAGGCGGCAAAGTTAAAATTATTTATCTTGTTATGCATAACCAAACCAAAGGCATTCACGCATTTTAGAATAAATTAGTATTTTCGCAAAAAAGAAAAGGTTTTGGGAATGATACAAATGTTGCAGCGGCCTCGTCGCAATCGTAAATCGCAGGTAATTCGTGCTTTGGTAGAAGAAACAACCTTATCGCTCAATGATCTTATTTATCCCATGTTTATGGTGAATGGCGAAAAAATAAAGCAGGAAGTGCCGTCTATGCCAGGACAGTTTCGTTATTCGACAGATATGCTATTAGTTGAAATAGAATCTTGCATATCCCTTGGCATTCATTCGTTTTGCCTTTTTCCTTCATTTGATGAATCCTACAAAGACAAATATGCGAGCATCAGCTATGATACAGGAAATTTTTATATTGAAACACTGGCAAAAATAAAGCAACGATTTCCCGAATGTGTTTTGATGACCGATGTGGCCATGGATCCATACAGCAGTGACGGGCACGATGGCATAGTCGAAAACGGTGAAATCATAAATGATGAAACGCTGGAGATACTGGCAAAAATGGCTGTAGCACAAGCACAAGCCGGAGCAGATATCATTGGGCCCTCTGATATGATGGATGGTCGTGTTGCCCACATTCGCCAGGCACTCGACCAGCAAGGCTTTACCAATACTTCCATAATGTCTTATACAGCTAAATATGCCAGTGGTTTTTATGGGCCGTTTAGAGATGCACTGGATTCGGCACCCAAAAGTGGCGATAAAAAAACCTACCAAATGAACCCGGCCAATGGTCGGGAAGCCTTGATTGAAGCCGCACTTGACGAACAAGAAGGCGCCGATATGTTAATGGTAAAACCTGCATTGGCTTACCTGGACGTGATTCAGCTGCTAAGCAAGCAGAGTAATTTGCCCATAGCCGCCTATAATGTAAGTGGTGAATATGCCATGATAAAAGCCGCTGCTGCACAGGGCTGGCTCAATGGCGATCAGATCATGCAGGAAGTGCTGATCAGTATGAAACGTGCCGGTGCCAAAATAATATTGACCTATTTTGCCAAAGAATTGGCTGCCTACTATCAGGCCAATTGATCAAATTATAATAAGACAAATGGTGGAACGTTTTCCAAGAAAGTATTGTAAGAAAATGAAACCTACATTGATATTTTTTGTAATGATTTTGCTGAGTATAAGCATTTATGCCCAGCCTTCAGTATTTTATAGCGATGCAGATTCATTATTACTCAACCCTGAAGAAGATTTTAGCTTAATTCGTGAAAGTCCGATCACAATTGATCTTAATTTTGAGGAAGAAGAAGAGAAAGAAGAAGTGGAACCTAAAAAACCCAAACGAAATTTTTTTTTCAATAGAAAAACCAAAAAAGGATTTACAAGATCAGGTTTTGGCGACAACATTGTGATTGAAACTTTTAATCTTTTAAAGGAATATGAACAGCCCAATTCGTATGTGCCCCAAGTATACTGGTACGATAAAGAACGAAAACAAATACGTACTACTGGCACTCCACCTGCCAAAAGCCGGGTAATTCTACATGGCCCCTATAAAAAGATGGTGGGTGGTAAAGTGGTTGAGGAAGGCATGTACTATGTGGGTACCAAACATGGCCGCTGGATGACTTACGACAAAAATGATATTTTGATAAGTAAAGACTACTACCATAAAGGCTGGCAGAAAGAATCACTTGTACGGTATTATGACGAAAAGTTCACTGTATTGAAAGAAGTGATCCCTGTAAAATATGGTAAAAAAGATGGCACCTACTTTTACTTTCATGAAAATGGCGAAGTGGCCATCAGAGGTGAGTATAAAAACAATTCAAAGACAGGCTCTTGGGTCGAGTTTTATCCTTTCAGAAACAGAAGAAAAAAAGAAATACAGTATCCTCTGAACCCTTATGATAAAAAAACTGCGCCTTATACGAGCAAAGAGTGGGATCGCCGGGGTACAGCTGTTTATGATGCGCCTTGAGACTAATGACAAATTTTTAATCGGGGAGGTTTGATTCGGATATTTTTCATGTATTTATCCAACATATACCTATTAAAGTCCAATATATTTATATCTTTGCCCCTA
>DAIQNU010000400.1:0-3229 GCA_036788235.1 Cyclobacteriaceae bacterium | reverse complement strand
CCACCATTTACCATGACCATCAATGGCCAGAAAGTAAGTTCTCCGGGCAAAACCATTCGGGTAGTGGCCGCTCGACAACAACGGCAGCAGCGCTACGACCCCTTTGCTTTCGATCCGTTTGAGGAGTTTTTTGGCCAACGCGAAGAAACCGAATTTATAGAAATAAAAGACGACGCTTTTTTTGCCTTAACCACCGACAAAGATGAAGTATATGTTGGAGAGGGCTTTACCATGAGCCTTGCTTTTTATGTTTCGGAAACGGAACAGGCACCATTGCAATTTTATGAAACCGGCCAACAATTGGGCGAAATACTCAAAACATTGCGGCCTGCCAATTGCTGGGAAGAAAATTTCAATATCGAAAATATAAACAAGGAAACAGTCACCATTGGCAACAAGCGCTATGGCCAATACAAAATTTATCAGGCAACCTACTTCCCATTAAATAAGCAGCCTATACATTTTGAATCGGTACCTTTGAAAATGATAAAGTATAAAGTGGCCAAAAATCCTGGTTTTTTTGGTAGAAACCGCGTAGAAGATTTCAAAACTTACAATACCAAGGCAAAGACCATTCGAGTAAAAGAACTTCCTCCACACCCACTGCGCGATCAGGTTTCAGTGGGTCGCTATCGCCTTGATGAAAGCATTACCGACAGAAATCTGCAAACGGGTCAAAGCTTTAACTATCAGTTTGCCATAAATGGCGAAGGCAATATTTCTGCCATCGATAAGCCCATCCTCCACAATGAAACAGATTTTGATTTTTACCCACCAAACATACAGCAACGAGTAAACCGCGCCGGAAATAGGGTGCGCGGAAGTAAAGTCTTTAATTATCATGTCATTCCCGGAGAGCCGGGGGAATTTGATTTTTCTGATATGATTTCGTGGATCTATTTTAATATCGACACCAAGAAATATGATACCTTGCGCTCCGACATTCGCGTAAGGGTAGAGGGTGAAAGCAAAAAAAATCAATATATTTCTTCTAATGATTTGGGTTCTTTTTATGACATGATCGAGCTCGAGAGCAATACCCTGCGCAGTCTAACCAGAGAAAACAGGCTTAAACTTTTCACAAACATTCTGCTGGCACTCATGATGGTGCTTACGGCAGTTTTTATTTTTAAAAAATAATGGGAAATACCTTCGGAAAGATATTCAACATATCCACTTTTGGCGAGTCGCATGGTAAGGGTGTAGGCGTGGTAATAGACGGATGCCCCGCTGGACTTGAGATTGATGAAGAATTTGTTCAGTTACAGCTCGATAGACGCAAACCCGGACAGTCAAAAATCACCACCCAACGTAAAGAAAGCGACACGGTTCAGTTCTTGTCGGGTGTATTTGAAGGAAAAACTACTGGCACACCCATTGCCATGCTTATTCCCAATGAAGATCAACGAAGCAAGGATTACGCCCATGTAGCAGAAAAATTCAGGCCGTCGCATGCCGATTATACCTATGAACAAAAATATGGCTTGCGCGATTATCGAGGAGGAGGGCGAAGCTCAGCCCGTGAAACCGCTGCAAGGGTGGCTGCTGGCGCAGTTGCCAAATTGTTTTTGCAAAGCAAAGGCATACAAATACAGGCTTTTGTTTCCCAGGTTGGCCAATTAGTTCTAAAGAGCAGTTACACCGAACTTGATCTAGGGCGTACAGAAGACAATATAGTTCGCTGCCCTGACGAAGCCATGGCCGAAAAAATGATAGATCTGATCGATGAGACCCGCAAAAACCGCGATACCATAGGCGGAGTGGTGAGCTGTGTCATAACCGGCACACCCGCAGGACTCGGAGAGCCGGTTTTTGACAGACTGCATGCAGACCTGGGCAAAGCTATGTTGAGCATAAATGCCGTAAAAGGATTTGAATATGGCAGTGGATTCGAAGGAGTTAAAATGAATGGCTCGCAGCACAATGATCAATTTTATAACGATCAGGGAAAGGTTCGCACTACAACCAACCACTCAGGTGGCATACAGGGTGGGATTAGTAATGGAATGGACATTTATTTCAGGGTGGCATTTAAACCTGTGGCTACCATTATGCAAGATCAGGAAAGTGTGGACGTACATGGCGAAAGTGTAACTGTAAGCGGAAAAGGGCGGCACGATCCATGTGTTGTACCCCGGGCGGTACCCATAGTCGAGGCCATGGCTGCACTGGTTTTGGCCGATCATTATTTGCGCAATCTGAGCGTCAAGCTTTGAACTTACTGATTTTTCATGGCATATTTGTGTAGGTAACCGTTTGGGTTTCACACCCTTCCACTTGGTGTAAAAAACTGCTGTTATCAAATCGCTATTTCCACAACAACAAATTGATGCCTTATGCTAAAACTACTATCGAAACCTATTCCCTTGCACACTAAAATCCTATTGGGCCTACTTTTTGGCCTTTTATTTGGCCTTTTTAGTATTTATAGTGGCATGCCAAGTGAAATTACCATTAAGTACATTAAACCCTTTGGGGTTATTTTTGTAAATGCCCTTAAAATGATTGCGGTGCCCCTCATTTTTGCATCGCTGATTATAGGCATTGCCAACCTTGGCGATATTTCAAAACTCTCGCGGATGGGGGGCAAAACCATCGGAATTTACTTTGGAACCACATTGATTGCTGTTACCATTGGCTTACTGCTTGTAAACCTCATTAAGCCAGGTAAAATTGTAACTGAGCAAACCAGAACCGAAATCCTGGAGATCTATTCTGAAACGGCAACAGTTACTTCGAGTCGCGCCAAAGAATTTCTGGAAGAAGGTCCGCTGGAACCTCTCGTGCGCATGGTGCCCGAAAACATAATAATGGCGGCTTCACAAAATGGAAACATGCTGCAAGTGGTGTTTTTTGCTCTTATTTTTGGTATAGCGCTACTCAAAGTACCCAAGAGCAGTAGTAAAACCGTCATTAAATTTTTCAATGGTTTTAATGATGTAATCCTCAAGCTCATAGATTTCATAATGATGCTGGCCCCATATGGTGTTTTTGCCCTTATAGCTTCACTCATCGTAGAACTCGCCGGGGATGACCCTTCCAAAGCCGTGGAAATTCTGAGTGCTTTGGTTTCTTACTCGGTGACCGTCTTGGTAGGTTTACTCATTATGATGTTGGTGGTATATCCTATCTTATTCAAAATTTTCACGAAAGTAAAATACAGAACCTTCTTCAGGGGCATTCGAGAAGCACAACTGCTGGCTTTTAGCACAAGCAGCAGTGCCGCCAC
>DAIQNU010000399.1:0-3230 GCA_036788235.1 Cyclobacteriaceae bacterium | reverse complement strand
GCATCGGCCACGCCATCATCATAAGCTTCAAGCTCTGTCGATTCTAATTTTTGAAGAATGTCAAGCACTTCTTCTTTGGTTGGTAGCTCCAGCCCTTCTTTTTCAGGCGAAGTAATCACCACTACTCTATTGCCCTCCCCCAAGAATCCTTCTGTAAGTGCATTTACTTCCTCAATGCGCACAGTTTCTACCACATGCTTGGCGTGAGCAAATTCAAATTCAATACCCGGTATAGGTTCATCGCTCAAATAATGACGAATGTACTCACTTGCATATGAAGCCGACTCTGTTTTATCGCGTTCATTATATGCCATTTCGTACGAGCTAATGATATCTTTTTTGTATCGCTCAAGTTCAGTTTCGGTAAATCCAAACCGTCGTATGCGCTCGTTTTCCAAAGTAATGGCTTCAAGAGCTGTCAATATACCATCTTCTTGCATGGCAGACATGACCTGAAAAGCATCTTTTGATTTAGCCCAGGTACCCCCAAAATAGCTTCCTGCATAAAGATAAGGTGGATTTGCCTTTTTGGTCAATTCCTCTAAGCGCTGGTTGAGCATGCCGGTATACATAGAATGCAATAGACTTTTTCGGAAGTCACCCACCGTTTTGTAGACTACTGGGTCGGTTTTGTAATATAGCCTGACATTGGTAAATGTAGCTTCTTTGTCTGTTACTATGGAGATGAGTGTCTCATCATGATCAGGCACTTCATAAATTTTGCGTTCTTTAGGGTTTTCTGGCATTGGTATACGGCTAAAAATTTCCTTAACCTTTGCTTCCATGCTTTCGGCATCAAAATCTCCAATGGCAATAAAAGCCATAAGATCAGGACGATACCAATCGTCATAAAAACGCTTTATTTCCTCATAACCAAAATTTTCGATGATCTCTTTGGTTCCTATAGGAAGCCGATCAGCATACTTCGAATCCTTAAATATCACCGGCAGGTACTGATCGAGCATTCTTTGACCTGCACCGCGTCCCATGCGCATCTCTTCCAATACTACACCTCTTTCCTTATTTATTTCTTCGGGATCTAGCGTAACCCGATGTGCCCAATCTTCTAAAATCAACAAGCCATTTTTAAGGATCTCTTCATCATCTGCCGGCACTTGTATCATATACACCGTTTCGTCAAAAGACGTGTAGGCATTGAGATCAGGGCCAAATTTTACGCCTACCGATTGTAGATAGCTCACCAATTCGTTCTTCTCAAAGTTTTCGGTGCCATTAAAGCACATATGCTCTAAGAAATGCGCTAAACCTTTTTGATCATCATCTTCTAAGATCGAACCGGCATTTACCGCCAACCTAAGCTCGATTCTGTTTTCTGGTTTTTTGTTACTTCTAATAAAATACTTCATCCCATTGTCGAGCTGTCCATGACGAATGGAAGGATCAATGGGCAATAAGCTATTGGGATCTTGTAAAGTAGATTTGAAATCTGACTGTGCGTAAATAGCCCCAAAGGAAAAAATCAGGATTAGTAGTCCTAATTGAAGTTTTAGCAGTTTGTTCATAAGGTTATTAATTTGAATGGAATTTATTCAATAATGATTTTATTCTGTTATTTCCCCAATAAATTATCATGACAAAAAATAGTAAATACACATTTAATATTCTTGATACCAACAACTTAAAAGTATAATTACAGAATTTATTGTAATAGCTCCAGCAATTTAAAACATTATTCCAAAGTCGAGACTAAAAAGATCATTTTTTATAGAAAGATTATCGCTTGTAAAGTTATTTTTTCGGGCAACATTGAGCAAACCACGCTGGTAGCTAAAGCCGACAAATACAGAAGTGTTAACTCCAATAAACTGCTCAATACCTCCACCGAAGACCAAGCCAAAATCGAAGGGCAAAAATCTGGTAATACCTTGCATGTTTTGATCTTGTTGTTTTTTGTGGATCATAAATTCTGCATTGCCTCCCAGTTGAAAATAAAGCCTGCGATCAATGGCGATTTCATTGGTGTACAATTTTATCAGTAATGGAATCTGCAAATACTGCAAACTGTAATTTTTTTCAAATTCAACTTGATCTGCACTTTTAAACTTTACCCTTTTGGATAAATAATGCAGCCCGGTACTAAAATAGTATTGCGGCCCAATGGGAAAATCAGCTACAAGTCCTATCGTCGGCCTAAAACCCGCACCAATCATTTCGGTGGCATTTAGGTTTGGATCATCTAGCCGACCAATTTGAAGCGTAGGTGAAAGCTTTAGCCCAAGTTTAGCCTGAGAAAAAGCCTGACTGTAGGAAGAAACTATTAATATTGCATTTAAAATAATGAGTAAGTAAAATTTCATGTGTATAAGTTTATATCCAATGGTCACATGTAATTCGCGATAAACTTATTCATCCTTCGGTTGGTATAATAAGGATTCTAAGTTTATGCTCATTTCATGTGTAATAATTAAGTTTTATTGGTGACAAGGAAACGCCTGTTTCATCAACAATTTTTGAATCAATGCATTTACAGTTGATATCAAGTTTTATTAGTCTAACGAAACCAAAGTCAATAAAATAACTATTGACCTTTATTTTTAAGAAATTGAATTCAATTAAATTAATAAGGAACAAATTTGGGGGCAAAAATATGCAAATACAATCAATCATTAAGCAATCGGTCCTATCATTATACTTGGTTTATCCGTTTTTGTTAACGGGTTGTGGCAGTGAAGAGCCTAGATGCATCGAAGCGCCTAACGTCAGCAACATTGAAGCGCCTGTTACAATAGAAAGGCTTGACCTGAAATTTAAAGCAGCCACTTCCGCAGAAGAAGTACATGCACTGATAGTAGAAAATAGAATTTTTGCTACCGAATTTTTAGGTTTAAATCCATATACCGACGATTCGCTATTGGCTGTTCAGTATTTCGATTTGCTTCAAAATCCGGGAATTGATACCCTATACATGGAGGTTGAGGCTGTCTTTGGCGATATGGAAGAAATAAGGCTTTCGTTTGAAGAGGCATTTAAGCATATAAAATATTTTTTTCCTGATTTTGAAATACCTGGTATAAAAACGGTTGTTACTGGTCTTTCCAGTGATATGTACCTGTCAGACAGTCTAATTATTTTTGGTTTAGATTATTATTTGGGCTCTCAGGGAACTTACTTGCCGCAAGATGTACCCGGGTATATTCTCAAGAGGTATCAAAAGCCCTATATGGTTCCACAAACACTCATGCTCATTTCAGATTTTTATATCCAAAGCG
>DAIQNU010000398.1:0-3233 GCA_036788235.1 Cyclobacteriaceae bacterium | reverse complement strand
TTTGGCATAGATTTTACCTATTATGATATGCTTACCGTTGATCAGATTATTTCGGCACGTGTATCACCTGCTACGGGTTATGTAATTCAGACTTTTAATGCCGGTTCAGTTTCAAACAAAGGATTTGAAATAATGATCAATGCTACTCCGATTAAAAAGACAAATTTTACCTGGAACCTCAACCTAAATATGTCGCAAAATAGAGCCGTACTCGAATCTTTGCCATCGCATATGTCTGAGTATCGTCAGACTTATGGACAAACTTCTGCCGGGAACTCATCTTCAAGACCAGGCATGCCACTCTTTGGTGTATCGGGTATCGACTATGTATACAATGAGCAAGGCCAAAAGGTCATTGGAGAAAATGGCTACCCACTTAAGAAAGGTGCCATGGACAACTACCTGGGCAATCGCGAACCAGATATGATCATAGGTTTGAACAACAACTTCACGTATAGAGATTTCTCTCTCTCATTCCTATGGGACTTTAGAGTAGGTGGTAAGGTTTTGAATGCTACGGCACAAGGAATGATTGGTCGTGGTACGCATATAATGTTGGAGGATTATCGAGATATGAAATTTGTATTCGATGGAGTAATAAATATTGGCACAGAAGAAAGCCCGGTATGGGAAGAAAATACCCAAGAGGTAGTATTGGATCAATTGTACTTCCAAAATGAGTATTCAGTGGTGGGTGCCAACTTCCTCGAAGATGCTTCTTGGGCAAGACTACGCTTCGTAAACCTGAGCTACAATTTGCCTAAAACATGGGGATCTAAATTAGGTATGAGCAATCTACAAGTTACTGCTACTGGCCGCAACTTACTGCTATTCACACCATACTCAGGCATGGATCCTGAAGTTAGCTCTGCCGGTAACCGTGGAGGTTCAGGTACTATGGGCATCGACTTTGGCGCCATTCCACAAATGAAAGGGTTGACTTTCGGTATTAATGCATCATTTTAAAAGACACAGTCATGACAACAAGTATTAAAAAAATATTTCTGCTTTGTACAGTTTTATGGTTTATGACCGGCTGTGCAGATTTTCTCGATGTCAATATGGATCCGAACAATCCTACGACAACGGCACCCAATAATTTACTGCCGGCTATTTTGGCCAACTCAGCTACCATTACCTTTAATGCTGGTGAAATTGGCACATACTATGCACAGCAATTGTCTACCGAATTCGGCAACAATTCAACCCGAGACTTATGGGATTTTCGCCGCGAAGTACGTGTAGGTATTTTTAGACATCACTATTTCGATGTTGGAGGCAATGCCTTTAACATGATACAAGAAGCAGGAAAAGATAACATCTCTATGAACTACCAAGGGGTAGGAAAAATCATGTTGGCATTTTCTTTTTTGACAACTACTGATGTATTAGGAGATATGCCTTTTCACGAAGCTTTTTCTGGAAAAGATAGTCCTAAATATGATACACAGGATGTCATTTATGAAGGTATAGAAAAAATGCTGGACGAAGCTATAGTTCACCTTCAAGCCGCCATGGATGCTGGTGCTGCTGTTCGGCCTATGACAGCTAATAATGACCCTGTTTTCAGAGGGGATCTGAATGCATGGAAGGCTTTTGCACATGGTTTAAAAGCCAGACTCTTGATACACAAATCTAACCATGGTGTTGATTTTAATAAGGTAATCGAACAGGTTGACCTGGCTCTGCAAGGCTGGAAGGCACCGTCTTATCCATTTAATGGATCTGATGATTGGACACGTAATCCTTGGGGGCCGCTACAGGCACGTCCAATGTTGTTTTCAATGCGACCAAATTATCTGGCTTTTTCTGCTCCCTCTACCTTTTTTATGAGTTTTATGCAAGATGAGGACTATACAGACCCAAGAGCTTACAAACATTTTACGCCTAATGAAGGTGGTGAAATCATAGGCATTGTTTCAGGAAGAGGTAGGGAAGCAATACCCAGAGCGGATCTGCCTGGATTGTACGATAATGCGCTTACAGGCGACAATAGCCCTATTGAATACATGGTCAAAGCTGAACTTTATTTTATAAAAGCCGAGGCTGCATTTATGCTGAATAATAAGCCATTGGCCTACACAAATTACCTGGCCGGTATAAATGCAGATATGGATCGATTGGGTGTAGAACAAGCTGATAGAAATGAGTATCTAAACAATGCTGATTTTGTAGTAAACAATGAAAATAATATCACCCTGAGCCATATCATCACCCAAAAAATGATCGCCCTTTATCTGCAGCCGGAAGCTTGGGTTGATATGCGCCGCCATGATTATAGCGATGAAGTTTACCCTGGACTGACCCGACCAGAGAGCGTAGATCAAAGCATTTTTGGTGAAGATAAGTGGATAGCCCGCATACCTTATAATATGGAAACAGAATATATATACAACCTGCCAGAAATTGATAGGTTGGGTGCCAAAGAAGCCAGCTTTTTAGCGGTCAAATTATGGTGGATGCAAAATTAGTCTTGGTTATTAAAATTATGAAAATGAAAATATTTAATAAATATACTTGGATCATAGGAATGGCTGTATTGGCCACCTTGGCATCCTGCGAAATGAATGATCCTTTGGAGGATCTTGGACAAGAAGTAGGCAACGTGCCATTTGTTGCCCTCTCTGGCCTAAGGGATCTATATCCTGCTGGCGACGATATGATTTTTAATATTAATTATTGGTCGAAGTACGATGATCCACAGAGTTTGGCATTGCTAATGGAAGAAAATGTTGTACTTAAAGGCAGCCTCACAGTAGATGATGGAGGTGGAAATACTACTGTTAATTTCAATAATGAATCCTTTAAAACAGAGCTAAGAAAGGTTGGTGAAGATATAAATCATAACCCCCTCGATTACGAAACGGCTCTCAATGCCTATAACAAGCGTATGGTCATTTTTATCGATCCTCAATTTCAAATGGTGAGCATTAAAGATGCAGAAGAAGAAGCTTTAAACTCAATAAGTGATGTTGCCAGGTCTGAGGATATTCGGTCGGCGATTATTAGTAAGTTGGAATCAGTTGGTGTGCAGACCAGTTGGGCTGAACTCTCTGATATTATCACCGAAATTGACCTTGCCGTAGAGAGTACCTTAGGCCTTAAAATCAGGGTTTACAATACTGCGGGTCGCTATAATGAAACTACCCTTAGGAATGTAACGGTCGGTTCATTGGCGGAATAATTGTTAATCTATAAAAATACTGAATATGAATTTCATAAAAATAAATAAA
>DAIQNU010000397.1:0-3247 GCA_036788235.1 Cyclobacteriaceae bacterium | reverse complement strand
GCATTTCCATTGGTGGCATAAGTTATTTGCAACTGCCCTTGATCCGAAATTCCAAAATTAAAACCATTCTTATCGCTGCAATTGCCATCGGAATTTACCGAGCCGTTGTAATTAGATAAAATTCGCATGGTAGACTCAAAAGTACCATCTCCTTTTATCCAAGCTGAGAAAGTGACACCACTGCTCAAACTTTCTGAAATAGCACTTGTCGTGGTTGTTTCGATATAACCATTCTCAGTTTTATCAAAAACATATGCCTCGTTTTCATTACCAAATCTATCAACACCTTTCGAAACAGAATTTACTATAGTACCATCAAAGCCATTGCCAGAAACATCATCTGTATTGTTATTGAATGGATAATATGCCAAAAGCTTTTCGGTTAAATCAATTTCTACTTCGTCGTTGTCTGCCTCTGGTTCATCACTTTGGCATCCTGAAATAATTATTGCCAATGCCAACATTAATACCATACCTGCTACACCTAGTGAATTCAATAATTTCATACTTAATTGTTTTTTTATAATTAAAAATTTTCTTTAAAACTATGCGCTAAAATATTGAATGACAATAATTAGGGTAGGAACACTGCAAAATGTTTGATATTAAACAGTCATATCGTGTAGTAAATTTTGATCAACTGTTTTTATAAGGCTTGAAGCGGGCATTTAGTCTGGATATTCTATATGTAATCGGATGCCAAGTTTCATCAAATGAAAGGCTGATTTGAACTGTTTTACATTCTAAGTACTTGTATGTAAGAGAATAATACATTCATGCGGATACATGGTGCATTCGGTTATTACATAAAATTATTAAAAATGGCCTTATGTAAGAATCATGTTATTTTTTGAAATATTAAATTATCTATTTTCAAGGCTAAATGATATGCCAACGAACGGTATTTTACGAAAACACCTTCTGGCCTATTCGAATTCCAGAAGGTGTTTCCCCTCTCGCGCGCTTTTGTAAAGCGTGTGATGGCTAAGATCAATTATTAATATGCACTATTCCCATAATTCTAAAAAGCTTTAAAACTTAATAGGTATATTTAAATTGACACTTATATTTCTACCAACATTGAATATATCATAAGGTCTGAGAAATGAAAGATGGTCAACATAGGCCTCATTTAGAATATTGGTAGCAGTAACGTCCAGATTAAACTCCTGCTTGCCCAAAAGCAACGTAGTTCCAGCACCAAATCCTAGTAGACCAAATGATTCTGTCTTACCCCCTGAAAGGACATCTTGTTCTTTCAAGCCGAGACGGGTTTGCTCGAAAACGTGGTTATATGATAATTTCAAGTAGTTTCTGTTCAGTTTACCAGCATTGGGCAATTTGAAGTTTACACTATTGAGCCAACGATCTGCCGGCATCAACGGCATAAAATCGCCACTTTCATTATTTATACCACGAACCATAGAATACCTGGAGTCAAGGGTAACATTATTGCTTCCGAAAGGATTCCATAAAACTGCAGTTTCAAATCCAGTTATTCGTGCATCATCCTGGTCGAATTCCCAAATAATAAGATCAGTACCAGGCATTTGGTTGCCAGTAGGTGTCAAATTGATATAATTGGAAATAAAGTTGTAAAATGGACTTAGTTCAAATGTAAAGTTGGTGCTTTTGTATTGTATAGCCAAGTCTAGTTGAAAGTTTTGCTCTCTTTCAAATTTCACATTTCCTGTCTCAAATCTTTGTGTCCCCGGATGCTCCCCATTAGAAAAAAGTTCAGCCAAATCCGGGGCTCTAAATCCGCTTGAGAAATTTGATTTTATTATAAACTTATCCGAAAGATCGAATATGCTGCCTAAAGAACCGCTAAAACCACTATGATTAGTAGTATAGGATCTGGCATCGATTCCTGGAATACTATAACCAAAATTAGTAAATATTGCACCTGATGCGTCTCCTGTGGTTGTGCGAGCATCATATCTCAATCCGGCCTGAAAGGTGCTTTTATTTTTCTTATAGGTACCCAAGTAATACAACGAACCATCGAGTATATCGGCATCGGGTATCAAAACTTCTTCGGCATCTTCCATGTTTTTACTGGTAAGATAAAAGCCCTGTGTTCCCACTATGTGTTCCAGTGATGGACTAGAACTAAAAACGTACTTCAAGTCAAAAGTGGTATTATGCTGGTTAAGCCCTAAATCTACTTCATCAAAGGCTCCTTCAATTTCTTTCCTTGAGTTCAAGTGATGACCTAGGTTCCCTTCAATGCGGCCTCTGCCTACCGATACAATTCCTGTTAGTGTTATTAAATGATCGTCAACTTCCTGAAAGGGTAATTGCTTAGATCGGTCGTTTCTGCTAGTGGCAAGCGATTCATTCATTTCTTCCGAATCGATTATCCCCAAATCTTGCCTATGAAAAGTATAGCCTAATCTAAGCATACCCCAGTCTTTCTGAATTCCAGTATTTAGTCTGAGTGTTCTAGTTTGAAATCTGGAGTTGCCAATAGTCCGTCCATTGCCATCGGTATAGTCGGCATGATTTTCATGTGCTGCATTTATGCCATAAAACCAGCCTGAACCTTTAGTTTCGCGATAGCCCAGCGTTTGTCTGAAGCCAAGTGAATTTGAAAAAAAAGTAGAATTTGCATTGCCCATTCTCGATCCTGCGGGTGCATTTCTTTCATCTACCATGTATATTACACCCCCTAAAGCACCAGAACCATATAAAAACGAAGCTGGTCCTTTGATAATTTCGATGGCTTCTACACCAAGGTCGTTCATGCCTATGCCATGGTCGGCACCCCACTGATGGTTTTCGAATCGACTACGTTGATATATAGAAAGTACGCGGCTAAAAGACATGCCCCTGATCACCGGCTTACCGATACCATTTCCAAAAGAAATTTGCTCAACACCGGCAATTTTCACTATAGAGCTCATGATGTTGATTTCGCCATCGGTACGCATTTCTTTGGCTGTGATCATATCAACTTGCACGGGTATATCATCTCTGGTTCCGATTCTTCCTGCTGATATTATCACCTCATTGGCCATTATACCTGTTTCAGACAAACTGATAACGAGATTTTTTTTCTCATCCGCTGATGTAAGTCGCTTGACTTCAGTTTTATAGCCAAGCATAGAAATTTGCAATACAAGGTTTTCAATTTTATCAGTAAGTGTAAGGTTAAATGTGCCTTCGTTATTGGTTACTGCACCTCGTTTTAGTTCTGGCATATAAACATTGGCTCCTGGAAGCGGCTCATTGGTTAGTTTGTCTA
>DAIQNU010000396.1:0-3265 GCA_036788235.1 Cyclobacteriaceae bacterium | reverse complement strand
GAAGTATCCGGTAAAGAATTGCAAAATAAATTGAACGCCCATGCTAAAGAAATTGAATTGATTGATGTGCGTTCACTATATGAAGTAATGGAGGAAGGCATTATTGCTTCAGCAAGACATATTGAGCTGGATGATTTGCGCAACAGAATGGATGAAATTGATAAAAACAAAGCTATTGTTACCTATTGTGCAAAAGGATTGCGTGGCTATTTGGCCGCCACAATACTTTCAAATCATGGATTTGATAATATAAGTAACTTAGGTGGCGGGTTTAAAACATGGGTTAAAATGGGCTACCCTGTAGAATCAAAAGTACTTGTAAATGGCCACTTTTAAGCTTGCTCATTAATGATTACCTGTTGGCTTCCGGCATATTTTTTTAATAAATCGGAGGCCATTTCTAAGGCTTTAAGAGCCTGGTTATTGGTAGAGTAGCTTATGATAACCATAAGAAAATTTCGGGTATCGGCACTTACGCTGGTTCTCGCGGCATCGCTGGTAGGTGTCCCAAATGCACCAGTAGCATCGCGTAGCACTGGCAAGTAGTGTATATTGAGCTGACCTCTGCCTATGGCTTCATAAGGTTCATTTTCTTTGCCGATTCCAAGGCTAATGTTGCCTGTGATTTTGTCCACGTCAAATCCACCAATAGAAATACCAGTACGTAAAGACACCAAATTGAGCAAATCGACTACATTATTAATCTGATATAGGTCTTTACCACCAATTATCCTTCGAAGTAAAGCTTCAGCAGATAATCTATATCGGGCAGGATCTTTGCCCAGCTTTTTATAGGCCTGTCTTCCTAGGGCAATAGCCTCAATACTGCTGATGTCTTCTTGCCTAGTATGCTGCCTAATAAATTCGCAAGCTTCATGAATTTCTTCCAATAAAGTCTCATCAGAAGAATACACTTTTACATCAGCTTGCAAAGAGACAAGTGATACTTCAGGAATTTGCTTTTTAAGTTCCTGATCTGTAGAAAAAGTAAAACTCATTGGCCAGCGAAAATCTGATTGAATTGCATGGATTCTTCAGGGACTTTAATTTTAATAAAACTATGATCTGTAACAGAATGACAACTGTTGCATGCATTCACCATATTATTATAAGCCTGGTCAAAACTGATAAAATCGTTGTTTTTGATAATTTCTTCCAGTTGCTCCAGGGCAGGCACTGCCATTGATTTGCTCAAGACACTGATGTTATGACCGTCTGCTTCAATATTTTGGTCTTCAATTTCTTCAAGTGTTTCTTCTATTTCGTGAGCATAAAATTTGGCCAAGGCCTGGTTTTCATTTTTACCGGCAAACCAGAGTTTTGCCATATAAACTTGCATAAATCCCATTGCCCTTGCTAGTTCATAATCACTTTCAGTGACAATTTCTGGTTGCGACACAGGGTCTGTTTGAGCCAATAAAGTTGATTGAAGTGTTTGGGCTTTTCTGGTGGCATACACAGCCAGCAGTAAAGCCATTATAGCAATGATGATTGAAAATATAGAAATATTACGCATAGCATTCGATTTAACGATTGATAATCAATATTTTAAATGTTATTCCAAGGTCATTTCCTTTAATTCATACAGAATTTATACTTTCTTATAAAATGGTACTAGTAATAAACCACTTTAAAGATTTTGACAAATCATTTAGGTGTGCGGCTCCAAGGTCGCTTTTTAACTACCTGATACAAATCAAGTCTTCTGTCCTTAAGATTCCGTACACTACCATGATTGTGCAATTCTTTTAGCAAATCAAAATCTACATCGGCAATAAGTGTCATTTCAGAATTTGGAGTTGCCTCAGCTTTAATGGCATTGTTTGGAAAGGCAAAATCCGATGGGGTAAATACACCCGATTGGGCAAACTGGATGTCCATGTTGTTTACACGCGGTAAGTTACCCACACTACCTGCAATAGCAACATAGCATTCGTTTTCAATGGCGCGTGCCTGTGCACAAAGCCTTACTCGCATGTATCCGTTTTGTGTATCGGTAAGGAAGGGCACAAAAAGGATTTTCATTCCCTGGTCAGCCATTATGCGCGACAATTCAGGAAATTCCACATCGTAACAAATTAATACCCCGATTTTTCCACAGTCGGTATCAAATACCCTAATATCATTGCCGCCTAGCATGCCCCAAGCACTATATTCGCTTGGAGTAATGTGCAATTTTGTGTACGATTCATAAGAGCCATCTCTTCTGCACAAGTAACCCACATTGTACAAGCGGCCGTTTTGTACCAATGGCATGCTACCCATTATAATATTTACGTTGTAAGCGATTGCGAATTCTACAAATTTATCTCTTAAACCGATGGTATATTTAGCCAATTTTCGAATGGCCTCGGCCTCACCTAGGTGATTGTACTGCTCCATAAGTGGCGCACCAAAAAATTCCGGGAAAAGAATGAAATCCGATTTATAACCACTCACTGCATCCACAAAAAATTCCATCTGGTCATACAATTCCTCCAGTTTTGAATACAGTCGCATTTGCCATTGAACAAGCCCAATGCGGATTACCGCTTTTTGCTGCTGCAAATATTTTTCTTCCTTTTCATAATAGATGTTTGTCCATTCTAGAAGCGTAGCAAATTCTTTAGAGTTTTTATCATCTTCCAGATAGCCTCTCAGTATTTTCTTTACTTTGAAATCATTGGAGAGTTGAAAAGTGAGTACCGGATCATAAATTTCCCTTCTAGCTACTTTATCAATATAATCCTTGGGTGTCATTTTACCAGAATACTCATTGTAGTTGGGGATTCTACCTCCGGCCATGATAGAACGCAAATTCAGGTTTTCGCAAAGTTCTTTCCTCGACTCGTACAATCTCCGTCCAAGCCGCATGCCTCTGTTTTCGGGATGTACGAAGACCTCAATACCATACAATACATCCCCATTGGGATCGTGGGTATTAAAGGTATAATTACCCGTGATCTGGTCATAGGTATGGTCATCGCCAAACCGATCATACTTGATGATAATTGAAAGTGCACTTGCCACGACTTTGCCATTGACAAGCACGCAGAGTTGACCTTCCGGAAAAATTTCTAATAATTTTCTGATCTGGCTTTCTTCCCATTCTGAATCTTCAATGTCGGGATAAGCTTCTGTCATAGATTCGCGTAAGTCGCGGTAATGGTCTATAGTGAGGTTTTTAAGCTCAATTATGATATTCGACTTCATTAATTTTTTTGTTGTTTTTGGCCTTCGATTCAATGCATAAATAGCATTTTATCAAAAGACTAAAGAATATAAT
>DAIQNU010000395.1:0-3269 GCA_036788235.1 Cyclobacteriaceae bacterium | reverse complement strand
AGTCGATTTCTATACCGACGGTATGGACGATGTCTATTATCAGGTAAGAACAGGTGTGGCAGGAATTTCGCAAACTTTCAACATCAATAAAAACACATTTGCTAAAGCGACACTCGCAGTTACGCATATGCAAAATACCACCGAAGTAGATTCTGTGCTTTATGAAAATGAAAACAATGGCCCGGTAACCGGCATTTTCCGAAATTATTACGGACAAAATTTTATTAATAATAAAGTTTTCGGATCGGCCTATCTGCAAAAAAGACTGGGAAGCAGAAATAGCCTGAAGCTTGGTTTTATGTATCAAAACATGAGTTTTTCACTCATTGATTCGGCCTATAACAGACTAGAAAGTGCGTACTTCAATTATGCAAATAGCGAGGGAACAACCACCTTGTTGCAACCCTATGCACAGTGGCAGCATAAGTTTAGTCAAAAACTGATGTTGAATGCCGGATTTATGTTGCAGCATCTTGAATTAAATGGTAGCACATCTTATGAGCCACGGTTGGGACTGAAATATCAATTGCAACCCAATGCCACCATCAGTGCTGCATACGGCTTACACAGTCAAATGGTACCATTACAAACATACTTTCGGGCATCGCGCGATGATCAGGGAAATTACTTCATACCCAACAAAGACCTTGATTTTATCAAAAGCCACCACCTTGTACTCGCTTATGACAAAAGCCTGGGCAATCTTTGGCGCATAAAAGCAGAAGTTTATTATCAAAGCATATTTGATGCACCAGTCGATGTATCGCCATCTTCTTTTTCATTGCTCAATGCCGGCTCATTTTCATCTGTGGCCACCGATTCACTAACGAATGCGGGAACAGGACGCAACTATGGGCTTGAGCTTACTTTAGAGAAATTTCTCGGACAGGGCTACTACATGCTCATGACCACTTCGTTTTTTGACGCCAAATATACAGGTAGTGACGGTGTATTGCGCAGCAGTGCGTTCGATGGTGGCTATGTCATGAACTTACTGGGAGGCAAAGAATGGAAACTCAATGCAAAACCCGGAAAGCAAAACATCCGGAAAATACTGATAGATGGCAGAATATCAACAGCTGGCGGGCAACGCTATACACCAGTAAATGTAGAAGCATCCATAGAAAACAACGCCACCGTTTTTATCGAGGAACAAGCATTTTCAGAGAAGTTTGCCGATTATTTCCGTGCCGACCTTCGTGTGGCTTATCGAATTGACACCAGGCGATATGCGCATGAATGGGCGCTTGATATTCAAAACCTGAGCAATCATCAGAATCCGTTTGGCATGACATTCAACCGGAGGGCAGGTGAGGTGATCACACAAAATCAACTTGGTATTTTTCCTATGGTGCAATACCGCATTGAATTTTAATTTCCGTTATATTCGCAAATATGCAAATCACTAAAGATCAATGGGTCAGGATCATAGGGATACCAGTCCTCGGGCTGTTCATACCACTGCTTTCATTACCTGCTGAAGAAAATATTTCCTGGCAACTTTATGCTGAATCTGCCTTCATCAGCGTGGTTTTTACATTTTTTTACTGGCAAGGCAACTACTATATACTATATTATTTAGAACATTTGTTTCCAGACTATAGCAAGCCTGTCAAACGGTTAGGGTTGATGTTGATCTCGTCAATATTGTATAATGGCCTTATAGCCATAGGTGTTACTTTTCTTTTACATTGGGTATTTGGATTGAATTGCATGCAAAATATGTGGATGAGCTTTTTGAGTGGGATGACATTTACCATAATCATAGCATCTATTTATGAGAGCGCTGAGTTTTTTCAAAAATGGAAATCATCGATCTTGGAGTCCGAGCGTCTAAAGCGCTTCAATGTCGATGCCGAATATGAAACGCTGAAAAACCAAGTCAATCCGCATTTCCTTTTCAATAGCATGAATGCACTTTCCAGTTTAGTGCATTCTGATCCGGATAAGGCGGAAGCTTTTATCGATGAGTTTAGCAAAATTTATCGCTATGTATTAGACAACAAAGACAAGATTTTGGTGACACTATCCGAGGAGCTTGCTTTTGTAAAGTCATTTCTTTTTTTGCAACATATAAGACTAGGGCAATCTTTAAGTGTACAATTCAATATTCCAGCCGAAAAATTGCACTGGTTTTTACCACCTGTTTCATTACAGATTCTGGTAGAAAATGCCTTGAAACACAATGTGGTTTCTGATGAAAAACCTTTAAATATAGAGATATACATAGAAGATGAATTTATTGTTGTAAAAAACTTACTACAGCCACGCAATGAACCTGTAACTTCCACTGGAGTGGGTTTAAAAAATCTAAAGGCTAAGTATAAAATCATTTCTGACCTGCAGCCGGTGTTTGTACTCAATGCACAACATTACACCGCTAAAATTCCTCTCCTGAAAGATGAGTAAAATCAAGGCCATTATTATCGAAGATGAACCTCTGGCCATAGAAAGGCTAATCCGGCTCTTGGGTCAGGTAGATACAGCTATTGAAATACTCGAAAGCTTGACAACTGTAAAAAATGCAGTGAAATGGTTGAGTATGAATACATGCGATCTGATATTTCTGGACATCCATCTTTCCGATGGCAATTCATTCAAAATCTTTGAGCAGGTGCAAGTAAACACACCAGTGATTTTTACATCTGCTTATGATCAATACGCCATAAAGGCATTTGAGCTCAACAGCATCGATTATCTCTTAAAGCCTTTCAATGTAAATGACCTGAGGCGTGCATTGGAAAAGCACAAACAGCGCACCGCCTCTAATAGCACCGATGGGATTGATTTTACATCACTACTAGAAAGTCTCAAAGCTAAAGAAACCAGTTATCAAAAACGTTTTGTGGTTCAGAGCGGTCAAAAAATTCATAGTATCACCATCGAAGAGGTGAGCTATTTTTATGCAGAAGAAAAAATCGTTTTACTTGTCACAAACGACAACCGTAAATATCCGGTAGACTACACCATCGACAAGCTAGAATCTGTGCTCGATCCGGTTGCGTTTTTTCGCATCAATCGAAAATTCATTATCAGCCTGCAATCCATCAAGGAAATGTTTGCCTACCCCAAGAGCAGGGTAAAAATCATTCTAAATCCTGCCTGTCCGATCGAAACCATTGTGAGCATTGAGCGTTCTGGAGCTTTTAAAAAATGGTTGAATACCTAAAGTCTATCTTGAATCAATCATGTCCTCGTACTCTTTGGCCTGAACTTCAAAAGAGATAACAAAGTACCTTTTGAGAAATCTTAGCGCCTTGGCGCCTTTG
>DAIQNU010000394.1:0-3273 GCA_036788235.1 Cyclobacteriaceae bacterium | reverse complement strand
ATTTTGGTGGTATTTCAGATAGAAAAATTTGCCCAACTATGATAGCTAAGTGCTTAAATTTCGGTAGTATTTTCAGTTGCATTTGGAGTTAAAGATTTTTTGTATAGAAAAAATAAATATGCCAGGGCTCCGGCTAAAATTATAATTATTACTACGAGCGTTTTATTTGTCCCCTTGCTGCTCTCGGGTTCTTGTTTTGCTGTGAGTTTGCTTTCTGAAGCAGTATTAATTGACTTAACTAAATCATAAGATTCAGAGCGTTCTTCATCTAACGTATTGGCATATAGGCTGTCAGCGAGTTCAGCATATCGATTCATGGTTAGCCAGGCTTTTTCATAGCTCTCAATTTCTGCATATCTAAGTGCTAATTGACGGTAAGCTTCTAGCTTTTCGGATGGTTTGAATTCTCCAATTTGATTATCCAAAGATGCTTTTTCAACATTGATTTTACTTTCTTGCAAATCAAATATACGCTCGCTCAACATATCAAGATTAGACTCCGCCAAACTTGCAATTTGCGTACTGCCCGTGCGATCGGCCAGTGTAATTGCCTTTTTGAAATGGTTGCCAGCATCGGTCAACTTACCTTGCTTTTGAGCAGCCTGACCCAATGCAAAATAATACTCAGAGAGGCCGGTTTGATAGTCATTTTTCTCAAAAGTTTTTATAGCGGCTTTTAATTGTTTTTCAGCCAATGCGTAATTTTCTAAGCTGTTATTTGATTTGCCCATGCCAGCCTGACTTAGGGCGCCAATTATTTCGTGACTTCCTTTTTTATTTAAGGCAAAAGCTTTTTCAAAATAGTTCACCGCATCTGCATGTTTGCCACTCATATGCGCCAACTCACCTAAATAAAAATATAACTCTGCTTGTTGCGACACAGGAAACTGGTGCATGGTGCTGTCAGTCAGGTTTTCAAATATGCGCCTTGCATCGGCTATGCGACCAGAAAACTTAAAGAAACTAGCCGAACTAAAATGATATAAAGTAGTGAGTCGTGTAGAGTCCGGAAATTTTTCAACCAGCTTACGACTTAGGTCATTGAAATAAAGTGCGCTATCTTTAACCCCCAATCGCGTATACAAAACACTAAGATGATTATAAGTATCATTAACCAAAGCTAGAGAACCTAATTTTTTGCCCGATGTAAGCGCCTCCTGATATAATGATTTAGCCATATCAGGTGTGGTCCAGCTGTATTCATAAGCCAGGTCTCGCATAGCAGCTACATGGTTCCTATCTACTTTACCTTCAATTATAATGGCCTTAAGGCTATCTATACGAGGGTTTTGCGCTTGACTTCCTATGGAGATTAGTAGAAAGAATATGATAATTATGGCGGGTTTGGTTGGCTTATTCATGGCTACAAATAGGTTTCTTTCAGCGTTGTTGGTTGATTAAATATCAAATAAACACAGTAATTACAAAAATTAGCATAACATATACATAGCATAACTTACATGGTTAAGCTAAGTGCTCAGATTAGCACATTATTTTGTCTGTAGCAGCAAGCATTTTACATATCGGCATTTCTATTACAAAAGTCTTTTCTTATGATCGTAATAAGCTTATTATTGATAAGGCAATTGCAGCCCAATTAGAAGAAATTGACCTATGGAGTATTTAAATACAACGATCACTGAAAAGAAGTACAAGCGATTTGTCAAAGTATTAGTGCTTAAAAATGATCCCGATCTTATTGAGGAATATAGACAATGGCATGCGAGTGGTAATGTGTGGCCAGAAATATTACAAGGACTGCGACAGGTGGGGGTTTTGGATATGGAAATATACATCGATGGCTCTACATTGGTTATGATTATGGATACGAACAGCACATTTATCGATGAGTTGCAAATGAAAGAACTTGCAAAATTACCCAGGCAACAAGAATGGGAAATCCTTATGACGAAGTATCAAGAAACCAATCCAAAAGCCTCCGCCAAAGAGAAATGGCGATTACTGACGCGTATTTTTAAACTGGAATAATAGAAAATATTTTGAAATTTCGGATTTTACCTATGTAATTTCTCCGATTGAATGTATATTTGATAATAAATGTATTTAGTACACTTAATATTAAAATTATGAGAATATTTGTAATAACTATGATGCTATGGCTAGTTGTTTTATCTGGAGTAGTGGCTCAGGCGCAAAGTAAAGTTGAAAAGGCAAATCTGATAATCAATACTGACATAGAGCGCCATACGATTAGCAAACATATTTATGGACATTTTGCTGAACACCTGGGCAGATGTATTTATGGTGGATTTTTTGTTGGCGAAGACTCACCAATTCCAAATACCAATGGCATGCGCAATGATGTATTAAAAGCCTTGCGTGAGCTTCATATACCCAATCTGAGGTGGCCTGGTGGCTGCTTTGCTGATGAATATCACTGGATGGATGGCATAGGTCCTCGTAATGAAAGACCAAAAATGATTAATACGCATTGGGGAGGGGTAGTTGAAGATAATAGTTTCGGTACCCATGAGTTTCTCACACTTTGTGAATTGCTTGACACTGAGCCATATATCTGTGGCAATGTCGGAAGTGGAACAGTCGAAGAAATGTCGAAGTGGATAGAATACATCACTTTTGAAGGGGAGAGCCCTATGGCCAACTTACGTCGTGAAAATGGTAGAGAAGCGCCATGGAAAGTTAAATACTGGGGTGTTGGAAATGAAAACTGGGGCTGTGGTGGCCATATGACTCCAGAATACTATGCAGACTTATATAATAGATTTGCCACCTATTGTCGTGACTTTGGTGATAATAAACTGTACAAAGTAGCTGGAGGGGCAAATTCATTTGATTATAACTGGACTGATGTAATGATGAAAAAAGTATCTAGCAATCGAATGCAAGGATTGTCACTCCATTATTATACAGTTCCGGGCACATGGCAAGCCAAAGGTTCGGCCACGGATTTTGATAAAAAAGAGTATTTAACAACACTAGAAAAGGCTTTGGCGCTGGATGAATTGCTTAGCCGACATTCCGTGATCATGGACAAATTTGATCCGGATAAAAAAGTAGAGATTATCCTAGACGAATGGGGAAACTGGTTTGATGTAGAACCTGGTACAAACCCAGGATTTTTGTATCAGCAAAGTAGCATGCGCGATGCCATGACTGCAGCTTTGTCTTTCCACATTATGCACAAACATGCTGAGCGAGTGCACATGGCCAATATCGCACAAACCATCAATGTGCTCCAGGCGATGATTCTCACACAAGATGATAAAATGATTTTAACACCCTCATACCATA
>DAIQNU010000393.1:0-3294 GCA_036788235.1 Cyclobacteriaceae bacterium | reverse complement strand
TCGTACCGAAGAGTAATAATTGAATCAGGAAAGAAAGTTGAATAATTTTTCATTTTTGAAAAGTAGCAATGCCTATTTGGCACTAAGGAGATCTATTTTATTTCTATTTGCCTTACGGACTATTAAAAGAATGATTGTTTTGAATAACCATTAAGTTGATACAGGTCAATTTATTGCAATAGCATTAATCACAAGAGATTTCAAATGTTTTTCAATAAAATGGGGGATCAAAATGCGTTTAATAAGGCTATCAAGACCTTTATTAATCATATATTAGTCAACAAATTAATCTTTTACTTCCGAAATCAATTTAAAAATAATTAAAATGAGAATAGCTGGTATTATCATCATTTCATGGCTACTTATTCTTTCCGGATCCGTGTATAGCCAAGAAAAAGAAAAGCTACGGGTAATGGTACTAACCGATATTGAAAATGAACCCGATGATGCACAGTCGCTGGTGCGCTTTCTTACTTATTCCAATATGTGGGATATTGAAGGACTGGTGGCCACTACATCAATCTGGCAGCCAAACCGTATTGCCGACTGGCGAATATATGAGATACTTGAAGCTTTTGGAAAAGTTCAAAACAACCTTATAAAACACGAACCTGGTTTTCCTACTTTCGCATACCTTAAAAGTGTAGTGAAAAAGGGGAGCACAAAATATGGCTTGGATGGAGTTGGGCAAGGTGAGGACAGTGAAGGTTCGGAATGGATAATTTCCACTTTGAAAAAACCAGATAGCAGACCGCTATGGGTTTTGTTGTGGGGAGGGTCTAATACCCTGGCTCAAGCATTGTGGAAAATTAACCAAACCATGCCAGCAGCTGAAAAAGACAGACTAGTGCGTAAGCTAAGGGTATATGCCATTTCTGACCAGGACAATGCAGCCCCATGGATCAGGCAGCATTTTCCGGGTTTGTTTTTTATTGTAAGCCCCGGATTTCAGGAAGGAAATGAGCGTGGTTATCGACACGGTACCTGGATCGGGATTTCAGGTGAAAGATGGTACCATTTTCCTAGTGGTGCCGATACAGTAATAGTCAGTAATAATTGGGTCAAAGAAAACATCCAAGCAAAAGGAGGTGTGCTTGGAGCCGAATATCCACTTACTGAATACATTATGGAAGGTGACACCCCATCTTTTCTGTATCTCATCGAAAATGGGCTCGGAGTTCCCGAGCGACCAGATTATGGTTCTTGGGGTGGGAGATATGAGTTGTATACTCCGCACTTCCGAAAGTACTTTCACCAACCTGAAACACGACCCATCTGGACTAATATTGAAGACATGGTGATACAAGATGGGATTTCATATATCTCTGACCAAGCTACGATATGGAGATGGAGAGAGGCATTTCAAAACGATTTTGCAGCAAGAATCCAATGGGCGGTTAAGAGTTATAAAGAGGCCAATCACCCACCGGTAGTTAAACTGACCCATAGCAATGTGCTGACGGTAAAAAGCGGACAGACGGTAGAACTCAACGCAACTCCATCGTCTGATCCTGATGGTGATCAACTAAATTTTCATTGGTTTATGTATCTTGAGCCGGGCACCTGGATGCTGGAAAGAAATATGATGACCATTCCGGGTAAAAGTTTTACTCTAAATATAAAAGGTTATAACCAGTCAATAGCATCATTTTTAGCGCCAAAGGTTTCTAAACCTGAAGAAATGCATTTAATTCTGGAAGTTACCGATTCGGGAAGTCCAAGACTAACCAGATATGAGCGAATTATATTGAATGTATTACCTTGACAGGCAAATTATAATACCGTAAATTTTTTTGTACAAATAGCGTAATTATGTCTTTAAAAAATGCACTTCAGAAAACTTTTTTCATTGCTTTGGTAATTAGCACTTTACAGATGAGTTCCTGTGAACAACCGCAGAATTCATCTAAACTACCTGTGCCAAAAATAATTCTTGATACAGATATGGGCTCTGACTGCGATGATGTTGGGGCCATGGCTTTGCTTCATGCATATGCCGATATGGGTATGGCAGAGATTATTGGCTGCATTTACAGCTCAGGAAAGGTGCCTTTTGGAGCCGGAATTATAGAGGCTATTAACATATACTACGGTAGGCCACAAATTCCCATAGGAGCTTACTATGGTGATGAAGTGGGTGATCCAAAGGATAAAATGACCGCTGAAAAACTAGCTCGCGACACTATAGCTTTCAAAAATAAGATCATACATAATAGCGATACTGAAGAACAAACCCAGCTTAATCGAAGGCTGCTTGTACAAGCTGAGGATAGTTCCATTACCTACATAACGATAGGTCACACAAAAGGCCTATATGAACTTTTGGTCTCTCAGCCTGATGAAATTTCTCCTTTAAACGGGGCAGAACTTGTTGCCCTGAAAATAGATCGCTGGATAGCACTTGGTGGACTGAAAGCAAGGAATGACGGAAACCATTTTGTAAAAGACTGGAATTTCTACTTTAACAATACAGCACCATACACGAAGTATCTTGTTGAGAACTTTCCATGCCAGGCTTATTTTGTAGACGCAGGATCAAAAGTACTGACAGGTAAATCCCTAATTAATACACCAGCTGGAAATATCGTACGGACTGCCTATCGCGATTGGTTATGGGAGGTATTTAAAAAGCCTTTGGAACACCAGCGCCCTAGTTGGGATTTGGCTGCTGTTTATTTTGCAGTGGAAGGCCTGGGTGATTTTCTTCAGAATGCCGGCAATGGTGTTCTTGAATTTGATGTTGAAAAAGGTTGCCGCTGGAATCAATTGCAGGATAAATCTTCTCAAAATTATATTTATCAAAAAGACGGAACCAATGAAAACTTTGCTGATTATCTCAACGAATTAATTGGAAAAGGGCCAGGAAATGCCAGGCAGACAAATTAGTTTATTCACAAACTTTCGTACATTACTAAAGGCTTTCGAATGATTTGTAGCTTTAGGCAAAATGTAATTTTCATGTAAACCTATGCGGTAATGAAAGGTAGATAATGATAAAGTTATCTACTTCCTTATACAAACAAACCAATGCATCAGTATTCTAACCAGTAGAAGCCTTTAAAGTACTTTATTGAATCACCATTTCTACTCTGCGGTTCTTGCTTTTACCATCTTCAGTTTGGTTACTTGCTATGGGCGACAAGGCACTTACACCATGTGCTTTTAGTCGATCCGTAGAGATACTATATGTAGAAATTAGCTCCTGGATTACGGCTTCTGCTCTTTTTTTCGACAATTCGAGATTGTGATCAAATGAGCCTGTATTGTCAGTGTGACCCACAATATAAACTTTTA
>DAIQNU010000392.1:0-3303 GCA_036788235.1 Cyclobacteriaceae bacterium | reverse complement strand
AATACCATTTGGTTGGATCCTTCGAGGCTATCTGTGCCAAAAACATAAACATTGAAGCTAAGCAGCGTGAGCAAAAAAACGATAGGAATGAGTGATGCCGTCAGACTGGGATTTGGTTCTTTGTGTGTCATGCAATTAGCTTAATTCTGCAAAAACGCATAAGATAGACAATATACCAATAGGGATATCAAAATTTATTTGCAATTCTGAAACTTAGGGGTATGATTTTAGGCCAAAAAACCGGAGATTTAAAAAAGAACAAAGATTTTAAGCTATGAAAAAACTCAAGCACTATATCGATAAGGCTCGGCATTCAAAAGTTTACCTTTGGTTGCTCAATGCAGGACTCAGTCGTTTTATACCATTCAACCGACCTCATGGTATAAAAGTGGTAAATATTGAACAGCACAAAATCAAAACCTTACTTCCTTTTCGAAAGCCCAATCTTAACCATATTAAAGGATTACATGCTTGTGCGCTGGCAACTTTATCAGAATTCACCACGGGCTTGCTTTTGATCTACAATCTCGACCCTGCGAAATACAGGCTTATTTTGAAGCATTTAGATATCACCTACGTGTATCAAGGAAAAAGCGATGCCTATGCCGAATTTTCAATTGATGCGCAATGGCTCCATGAAAAAGTGGTGCAGCCACTGGAAAGTTCACCCGCAGTTTTTGTGCTTACTGAAGTTAAAATTCATGATTCTACGGGCAATCATCTGACCACAGCCAAGGTTGAGTGGCAGATTAAAAGTTGGAGTAAGGTAGCTGTCAAATAAAAAAATGCACTGAAAGTGTAGAAATATTTGCACAAAAATTCCAATATTTGGAAGTCACTTGTTTTACCCATTTTTTACTCTATCAAATTGTTATAAGGAGGTTTCATACGACTATGGAATATTTGCAAAATCTAGAGCCATTGCTACGGACTTTTTATTATGTGGCCATTCCCGTTACATTGTTTTTTGTTATTCAAACTATACTGACTTTTGTCGGTGCTGGAGCTTCAGATGGCCTGGAAGCCGATTTTGATGGCGATTTGGATTCAGTAGATGCCCCTTTTCAACTATTTACACTGCGCAATTTGATCAATTTTTTGTTGGGTTTTAGCTGGACGGGCATATCGTTTTATGACCGTTTCGAAAACAAGACGTTGCTTATTCTCACTTCGGTTATAGTGGGAGCCACATTTGTTGCATTATTCTTTTTTGTGATTCGTGAAATCGTGAAACTAGCTGAAGACAATTCTTTTTCGATTCGTGATACATTGAACAAAACCGCACAAGTGTACCTAACCATACCTGCCAATAAAATGGGTAAAGGAAAAGTGCAAGTAAGTGCCAGAGGAGCCATACATGAAGTAGATGCCATAACCGAAAATGAAAAATTGGAATCTGGCGCCATAGTGAAAATTGTTAAAATAAGTAGTGATAACCTATTAATCGTCGAAAGACTCTAAAAAAACTAAACTTACTAAACATGCCTTCTGAATTATTAATTATTGTAGTAGCTGTAATTGTACTGTTTGTTACCATTACAGCCCTAATTTCGCGATACAAGCGATGCCCATCCGACAAAATATTGGTTGTATATGGTAGAACAGGTGGCACCTCGGCCAAATGTATTCATGGAGGTGGAGCCTTTATTTGGCCGGTTATTCAAGATTTTGCCTATCTTGATCTAAAGCCCATCTCGATCGAGGCCAATCTTACCAATGCCCTGAGCCGTCAAAATATCAGGGTAGACGTGCCATGTCGATTTACCATTGCTATTTCTACGGATTCTGACAGTATGAACAATGCTGCCGAAAGATTGCTCGGATTAAAACAAGATCAGATACAAGAACTTTCGAAAGATATTCTCTTTGGACAGCTCAGGTTGGTTATTGCCACCATGACCATTGAAGAAATCAATTCAGACAGAGACAAGTTTTTAGAAAATATTTCTAAAAACGTAGATACAGAGCTCAAAAAAATAGGCCTTAAGCTTATAAATGTAAACGTTACCGACATAAAAGATGAATCGGGTTACATAGAAGCTCTGGGTAAAGAAGCCGCTGCCAAGGCTATAAATGAAGCCAAAATTAGTGTTGCAGAACAAGAGAAAATAGGTGAAACCGGTAAGGCTATGGCCGACCGTGAAAAGGATGTTCAAATTGCCGAAACACACAGAGACCGTGATGTAAAAATCGCCGTAACTAACAAAGACCGGGAAGTAAGTATTGCCGAGGCTTTCAAAGACGAATCCATAGGCAAAGCAGATGCTGAAAAAGAAACGAGAATCAGAACCTCTGAAGCAAATGCTTTTGCGGTAAAAGGTGAAAATGAAGCGAAAATTTCTATCGCCCAGTCAGATGCCACCCGTAGACAAAAAGAGGCCGAAGCACAACGCTTGGCACTGGCTTCTGAAAAGGTACAAGAAGCAAAAGCCCTTGAAGAATCGTATCAAGCTGAAAGATCAGCAGAAACCGCTAGATCGGAACGTGAGCGAGCCACACAAATAGCCAACGTAGTAGTGCCTACTGAAATAGCCAAGCAAAAAGCAATAATCGATGCACAAGCTGAAGCCGAAAGAATAAGAGAGCAAGCCAAAGGTGAGGCGGATGCCATTTTTGCTAAAATGGATGCTGAAGCGAGAGGTTTGTATGAAATACTTACTAAACAGGCATCTGGTTATAGAGAAGTTGTTTCGGCAGCTGGTGGTGATCCAACCAAGGCTTTTCAACTACTTTTGATTGAGAAATTACCAGAATTAATAAAAACTCAGGTGGAAGCTGTGAAAAACATTAAAATAGACAAGATTACGGTTTGGGATTCTGGCAATGGAACATCAGAAAATGGGAATTCATCCACCGCAAATTTTGTCAGTGGCTTGATGCGAACAGTGCCTCCATTGAATGATTTATTCAATATGGCTGGACTGGATCTGCCTAGTTACCTGAAAGGTGCTGAAAACCCGGCCTTGAAATTGGATCCTGAAAAGCCCAAAGGAGGATCAAAACCATCAACTGGAGTAGAACGAAAAGATGATAAGAAATAAGATTGTATAAATCATTATCGATTGCCGGGGTATTATGATTTAAATATTCTGTATTTGCTCTCAGCAAAAAATAATATTAAAGTCGGTCTAAATGCGAATTAGACCGACTTTTTTTGCATCGACAGTATATCACCTTTTCAGGGTTTTCATTCAGGTATTTGCGTGTTTTTGCTATAATCCTACCATCTCCCTATCAAACAATACTTTCCTCAATGCTCAATAAAAAACATAAAACTGGTTCGAACGTCCGTTCGGATCTTTT
>DAIQNU010000391.1:0-3308 GCA_036788235.1 Cyclobacteriaceae bacterium | reverse complement strand
TTTTGCATGAAATACAATTTATAATAAATTTGTTATAACAGTACTCGCCATGCTACCCATTAGAACAGCGTACCAAGGCGAGTCTTTTGCTTTTTTAACCTTTCGTTATTTGATATTAGGAACTCCATTTTAACGATTCACGAAAAGGAAGCACTCTGGAAAGATTGACCACCCAACCCTGACAAAAATTGGAATACGATATAGTCATTCAGCTTGCAATGCTTTACCCATATTTCATAAATTCTTCAATGTTTACCTGTTTTACATAAATATTACTTGTTTTTCATGTACCCAGTCTCACCCGGATTAATCTATATTGCAATCTCTTTGCAACATATATTTAAACCATGGTAAACATAACCCACAAATCAAGCACATTGCGCAAAGCCATAGCTCAAGCTACAGTACTGGTAAGTGCAAAAAGTACTATAGAAGCTATTGAACAAAAAAAGGTTCCCAAGGGAGATGTGTTTGAAATGGCAAAAACGGCAGGGCTGTTTGCCGTGAAAAGAACCAGCGATGTTATTCCGGATTGTCATCCTTTACCGGTAGAATACACTGCTGTGCAGTACAAAATTGAGGGACTTAAGATCTTCATTGAAGTAGAGGTGCATACGGTGTATAAAACCGGAGTCGAAGTAGAGGCCATGCATGCAGCAGCGGTGGTCGCACTTACCATGTACGATATGCTCAAGCCCATTGACAAAGGCATTGAAATTCATCATATCAAATTGCTGGAAAAGCAGGGTGGGAAGTCTGACTTTCAAGACAATTTTGACAAGGAACTCAAAGCAGCGGTTTTGCTTTGCTCATCGGTAGTGGCAAGTGGCAAAAAAGAAGATAAAGCCGGCCAGATAATCCAGCAAAAACTGAAGCAACACAAAGTATCAGTTTTGGAGTATGTGATTATGGCAGATGCAGAAGCTGAAATACAGGCGAAGGTAAAGCACTGGGTGGCCGCTGGCTGTCATTTGATTATAGTTTGTGGCGGCACCGGACTGACCAAAAAAGATACCACCCCGGAAATAATCAAACCTTTACTTGAAAAAGAAGTACCGGGCATCGATGCTGCCATTAGATCTTATGGACTGGCTCGCACACCTCATGCCATGATTTCACGTACCATGGCCGGTATGATCGGTGAAAGTTTGGTGCTGGTTTTGCCGGGTTCCTTTCGTGGCGCCGAAGAATCCATGGATGCCATTTTCCCGGCTGTATTGCATATTTTTAAGGGGGTCTAATCAATTACGAATTACGAATTAAAAATTCTTGATTTAAGCGTTATTTGAATTTTTCCTAATATTTTACAGATTTCTTCTGCATCCAAAAGTAAGCTATCAGCTTGTTCTTTTGTAATATAGTCTGATGCTTCTAAAAGTTTTATCCAATATACAGACTCTCTTGCCTCTTTATAAGCAATACTCAACTTTGATAAAAAATCTTTATCAGATTGGCCACCAATTGACTCCTCAATATTTGCTCCTATTGAAGTTCCACTTCTAAGCAATTGTTTAGATAGTACGAATTCTTTTTTTTCAGTTGTCAAAAATTTGTAGAGATTTACAATTCTAATAGCAAAGGCAAAAGATTTTTGTTGAATAATGTTCTCACCTTTCATTTCGTAATTTTTAATTCGTAATTCGTAATTCAAAAAAAACCTATGGAATCCACTTGATGTTGCTGAAATCCGGTTTTCTTTTTTCCAGGAACGCATTGCGGCCTTCTTTGGCTTCTTCGGTCATATAGGCCAGGCGGGTGGCTTCACCGGCAAAAACCTGCTGCCCAACCATACCATCGTCGGTAAGGTTAAAGGCAAACTTCAGCATTTTTATGGAGGTAGGTGATTTCTGTAGGATTTCTTTTGCCCATTGCACTGCCGTATCTTCCAGCTCGGCATGTGGCACCACGGCATTTACCATGCCCATGTCAAAAGCCTCTTGCGCGCTGTAGTTGCGACCCAGAAAGAAAATCTCACGGGCTCTTTTTTGGCCAACCATTTTGGCGAGATAAGCCGAACCATAACCCCCGTCAAAACTGGTGACATCTGCGTCGGTTTGCTTGAAAATCGCATGCTCTTTGCTCGCCAAGGTCAAGTCACAAACCACATGCAAACTGTGGCCACCACCCACTGCCCAGCCTGGCACCACGGCTATGACCACCTTAGGCATAAAGCGAATTAATCTTTGTACTTCGAGAATATTGAGCCTGGGCATACCCGATTCGTCAACATATCCCTGAAAACCTCTTGCATTTTGATCGCCCCCGCTGCAAAAAGAATATATGCCGTCTTTGGGCGATGGCCCCTCGGCAGACAACAAGACCACGCCTATACTGGTATCTTCACGGGCATCGATAAATGCTTCAAACAACTCGGCTACAGTTTTTGGTCTGAAAGCATTTCTCACCTCTGGCCGGTTAAAGGCTATACGTGCTATGCCATTTGCTTTTTTATAGGTGATATCCTGATATTCTTTTACAGTAGTCCAGTTCATGATAATCTTAGAAAATTCAATTTTTTATTTGAGTATGGCACAAAAATAA
Source organism: Cyclobacteriaceae bacterium (assembly GCA_036788235.1). Taxonomy (GTDB): domain Bacteria; phylum Bacteroidota; class Bacteroidia; order Cytophagales; family Cyclobacteriaceae; genus JAFIEV01. The sequence continues at coordinate 767 of DAIQNU010000391.1, read as the reverse complement.
AGTTTAGCGAACATTCACTAAACTTTATTCAATTAATATAAATCTAAAACTACAGAAAATCTTATCTACTCGGTGAATTTTGCGTAGAGTTCATATTTTTTAAGAATGTTTTCCACATAATGTACAGGCTCTGCCCCTCTGCAATAGCCGTATTTCACGACAGGATCATTGAAAAAATCAGGCTCAGATTTTCTTAAAAGCATGTTCTCTACATTTTCATTCCAAATGGTCTGGTTTAGGCCATGCTTTTCGGCTAGCCTTCTGGCATCTATTACGTGTCCGGGGCCAGCGTTGTACGAGGCCAAGGTAAACTTTAGAACTTCAAGGCTATCAGTCAAATTACTCTGCCAGATATGCTCGAGCTTCTTAAGAAAACCGATACCTGCTCTCAGGTTCGACTCTGGATCATTAAGTGATGTACTGTCTACGCCAAACATTACAGCTGTATTTGGCAAAAGTTGCATAAGTCCCATAGCACCAAAATTTGAAGATGCGCTGGCATTAAATTGTGACTCCTGATTTATCAAAGCTGCAAGTAATCTCCAATCCCAGCCAATTTCAGCTGCGTATTTTTTGATCAAATCATCATATTGCGAAATGGTTCCACTTTTGATGATGTCCTGATTTTTGCGCAGTGCCAATGGCATAAAACCTGTTGAAAAATATTTGTTCACCAGACTGTTAAACTCAAGGCTACCCTTCCGATTTTCAAGCCATTCGTTTATTTGTGCTTGTAAGTCTGTAGCGTCTTTATGTATAGCCCAGGC
>DAIQNU010000390.1:0-3332 GCA_036788235.1 Cyclobacteriaceae bacterium | reverse complement strand
CAGATTGTTGCACAATGTACAAGCCAATGCCTGAACCTTCCACAATGTCATTAGCACGATAAAACATCTCGAAAACGCGTTCCTTAAAGTCATCTTCAATACCTAATCCATTATCTTCTACCTGTATAGTACACCACTTTTCATTAATTTCTACAGTCACTTTTACAAAGCTTTTATCGTAACTTTTACGACTGTAAATAATGGCATTAGAGATTAGATTACGCATAATTTCATTGAGACGTTGCTCATCAGAATAAAATTCGCCATCATCAGCTTCTACAATTTGCTCAATGACAGGATAATTGGGATGATAGGTCATTTGACTAAAACAAAAAGAAATAATCGAAGCAATATCGACCTTGGTAATATTGATTTCGGTATATAAGTTCCGAGAATGGCTCAAAATATCCTTAATAAAGCTATCCAATCTATCTACGCGGGTACCGATCATTTCGGTATATTTTTTCCACATAGCAGGTTCTTTTTCCATGATAGAAAGCTGAATCAAGCCTTTCACTGAGCTTAATGGTGCTCGAAGATCATGCGAAACTTTATATACGAAATTGGTCAATTCATTATTTCTTATGCGCAATTCTTCTTCAGCTGTTTTCCTGTCATGTATGTCCACAATCTGGCATAAATACTTTTCAGAATCATTCAAATTTGCCTCGCTTAATCGCACGACTTGCAATATCACATACACGGGCATTTCGTCCTTCTTGACGTAGCGTTTTTCGATAGTATATCGCTCAATCTTTCCCGAAGCTAATTTTTCAAACATTTCAATACTATGTGCTGCGTCATCAGGCCAGGTAATCTGGTCAAGATTCATACCCAGCATTTCGCTAGGGCTATACCCAAGTATTTCGGTAATGGCATTGTTAAACCTAAGCACCTCACTTTCGAGGTTAACAATGCACATTCCTATAGGTGCCAGATCGAATAGTTTTCTAAAGTGCTCTTCTCTGCTTTTGAGTTGTTCCTCGTATTCTTTTTGATCACTAATATCGCGGGTAATACCGAAGGTACCGATTACATCATGATTGGGCCCCAAGAGCGGCATTTTGGTAACAGAGCCCCACATTGTTTTTGACTTCCACTTCTCTACCCTGTACTCGCTTATCAATGGTTCTCCAGTGTTTATAATTTTCTTCTCTTCCGCAGCACTTTGAGTAAAATGCTTTTCGCCAAAAATCTCAAGATCAGTTTTTCCCACAAGTTCTTCCGGATGTTCAAATCCGGCATTTTTAGCAAAGGCTTTATTTACCTTTATGAACTTATGCTCAAGGTCTTTGAAATAAATCACATCTGGCACACTCATAATGAGGGTGTCCATTAATTCCCGTTCACGTTCCAATTCACGTTGCGCTCTTATTTTATCAGTAAGATCTCTAATGATGATTTGAGCTCCCTTTCGACCATTAAAAAGTATGGGAGTTGAAGTTACTTCCACTTCAATGGATACCCCATCTAGTCTCTGATAGGTCATAAAGGCCGGTTCATTTGATCGTTCCTTTTCTAATACCTGATCGCGACGATTTAAAGCAAATTCATGGTAATCGGGATGAATAAAGTCCAGCATTTTTTTGCCGATTACATCAAAATCATTTTTAGCGCCAACTATTTCAGCAAAGACCATATTGGCAAACTTCACTTCCTGATCTATAACTATGCAGATACCCTCTGGTGAAAATTCAATAAGACTACGGTAAAGTTCCTGGCTTTCGCGCAAAACTCCATCCGATAATTTTCGCTGAGTTATGTCTTGTGTTATACCCGTAAAACCCTTGAGTTGGCCATTGCTATTAAACATGGCACTAAAATGTACTTCTGTCCAGATATATGTATTGTCACGCCTTTTTTGCCTAAACTCTGCAAAAACTTTTTGCGATTTGTTGGCTTCAGTAAGTTTTAGCTTAAGATCATCCAGTTCATTTAATTGAGAGGGTAAAATGATGTCGCCAAGTTTCAAATCCATCATTTCGTCTACGCTATAGCCAAGCATCCGGTCAATTGCAGGACTTATGTAAATAAACCTGAAATCCGTATCGCACATCCAAATAAGATCTGGGGAGTTTTCAGCCATGCTTCTGAATTTCTCTTCACTTTCCCGAAGATCTTCCAACATTTTCCGGGTTCTGGTTGTATCTCTTATAATTGAAATAACGCGGTTTGGCTTCCCATTTCCATCAAGGAGTAAGGTGGATCTGATTTCACCAATAAAATTTTCACCTCTATTTAAGTTTATTTTGAATTCCTTAGGTGAAGGTGCGTTTCCTTCTAATAGGTTGATCCATTCTTGCTTGGCTTGCGCGTGTTGATCTCCGATTACCCAGTCTAAAATATTTGTATCGATATAGTGCTCTGGCTCTAAACCATCCATTTTAATGACCTGTGGTGAGACATACTCAATTTTCCCTTTTAGGTCAGAGATAATGGTAATATCGGGCAACGCTTCGATGAGCGTTCTATATCTGGCCTCAGACTCAGCCAGTTTGAGCTTAGCTATGTTGGCTTTGGTTGTGATGGTAGAAGTAATAAGTAATCGATCGTCATCGAGAAGCGCATATCTATTTTCAATCCACTCATAGGCAAAATCATGCCGCTGAATTCGCATTAAAAGTGGCACACTATTTTCCTCTTCAGCCGAGTTTTCTGCTTTTAACTTGCTGTATATTTCCTCTTTCCTATTATCAAAAAGTAGGTTGTCCAGTAATTTACCTTTTAGATCTTTTCGGGTGTATCCAAGATATTCCGGCTTATTTATAAATGTCAGGCTATTTTGCTTGATTTCATAAATCATAACTATATCTGGAGAATTACTCAAAACACTTTGAAGCAGGTTTTCTGAGCCTTTTAATGATCTGGCAGTTTTTAGCCTATGTGTTATATTTTCGCAGACTACCAGTGAAATATTTTCGCCATGAATATCCTGAATAATTACTGCCTGGGTGTTAAGGTCTAGTATCTCTCCATTTTTGTGCACAAATTTGAGGTTGCTATTTTTGATGGAGCCCTTTTTCCAAAGCTTAGTTTGTATCCTTTTAAAAGTATCCAAACCCTCTTTAGATACAAATTCAGTCTGTTTTCGTCCTACACTTTCATCTTTTGCATAGCCGGTTTCTTGAATCCACTTTTTATTTACATTAAGTAATGTACCATCCTTATCTACCGAATAAATCAGGACAGGCATCTCTTCATACAAATGCCGAAACCAAGCTTCACTTCTTTGTATGCGAATTTCATTTTCAACAAAAGCGGTAACATCCTCTACAATACCTTCAAAATAATCAATATCACCCGCACGGTTTCGGGTAGCCCATAAGCTTACT
>DAIQNU010000389.1:0-3335 GCA_036788235.1 Cyclobacteriaceae bacterium | reverse complement strand
TTCATATCTATTTTTTCTTTAGTAAACTGAAAATAAAACCCAAATTCATTTAATCTTTCAATTTTCCAATCATGCAAATAAATTATTCAGAAATCTGGATCCACAAAAACTATTTTCAAGGCCATATAGTTCTGAGTAATTCTGAAATAAAATGCCATAGATATCAATTAATGATCATGCCATCTTTCATTTCTAATGTACGATCTGCCATTTGCGCCAGGTGCTCATTGTGAGTGACTACCACAATGGTTTGTTTTAGCTCTCTGCGCAGATTAAAAAATAATTCATGCAGCTCATTGGCATTTTTTGAGTCGAGATTTCCACTAGGCTCATCGGCCAATACAATTTCTGGATCGTTGATCAAGGCTCGGGCTACCGCGGTACGTTGCTGTTCACCGCCAGACATTTCTGAAGGTTTATTGCCTGCACGGTCCTTTATACCCAACAACTCCATAAGCTTGTATGCCTTCCGTTCAGATTCTTTTTTCCCCACACCTGCTATAAAAGCCGGCATACAAATATTCTCCAAAGCTGAAAATTCTGGCAATAGATTATGAAATTGAAAAATAAAACCAATGTGTGTATTCCGAAAGCGAGATACCTCGGCATTGCTCATTTGCAATGGATTTTTACCATTGAGGATGATTTCACCTGTATCCGGCATATCCAGTGTACCCAAAATATGTAACAGGGTGCTCTTGCCAGCACCACTTGCTCCAACGATCGAAATTACCTCACTTTTATCAATAAAAAGATTGATACCCTTTAATACCTGTAGATCTCCGTAAGATTTTTTTATATTTGAGGCCTGTAACATTATAACTGGATTCTAGGTTGAATTAAGAATTGTCAAACATAGCAATTATGAATGAAATTTGAATCAGTTTTATTTATTCGGTTTTCATTGGATTAGCTTTTAATCATTTTTTAAAACATATAAGGTCAAAATTTTAAAGCATGAATATTCACGAGTACCAGGCTAAGAACATCTTGAAGAGCTACGGAGTTAGGATTCAAGAGGGTATAGTAGCCGATACACCATCAAAAGCTGTTGAAGCGGCAAAAAAACTTCATTTAGACACCGGATCTGATTGGTTCGTTGTAAAAGCACAAATCCACGCAGGTGGCAGAGGCAAAGGCGGCGGGGTTAAACTTGCCAAGAGCCTTGAAGAAGTTGAAGAACATTCCAAGAAAATTCTGGGTATGCAATTGATTACTCCTCAAACAGGCCCAGAAGGAAAAAAAGTTAACAAAGTACTTATCGCAGAAGATGTGTATTACCCTGGTGCCTCAGAAACTAAAGAATACTATCTAAGTATTTTGTTAGATCGAGGTAAAAGCCAAAACGTAATTATGGCATCTACTGAAGGTGGTATGGAGATCGAAGAAGTGGCAGAGGCTACTCCAGAGAAAATTATTAAAGAATGGATCGATCCGAATGTTGGTCTTCAGCCTTTCCAAGCCAGAAAAATTGCCTTCGCTTTAGGTCTCGAAGGTAATGCCTTTAAGGAAATGGTGAAGTTTATCATGAGCCTCTATCAAGCATATTTGGGAACAGATGCATCACAGTTTGAGATCAACCCTGTATTAAAAACTTCAGATGACAAAATACTGGCCGTAGATGCTAAGGTAAATTTGGATGACAATGCTATGTTTAGGCATCCTGATTTGCAAGAACTTCGCGATATTGCCGAGGAAGATCCTTTGGAAGTTGAAGCTACTCGATCAGGTTTGAACTATGTGAAACTCGATGGCAATGTAGGCTGTATGGTTAACGGTGCCGGACTTGCCATGGCCACCATGGACATTATTAAGTTATCAGGTGGTGAGCCTGCCAACTTTCTAGATGTCGGTGGAGGAGCGAATGCCAAGACAGTTGAAGCTGGTTTCAGGATTATTCTGAAGGATCCTAACGTGAAGGCCATATTGATAAATGTTTTTGGTGGAATCGTACGTTGCGACAGAGTTGCGAGTGGTGTAGTAGAAGCTTACAAAAACATTGGCGATATAAAGGTGCCGATTATTGTTCGTTTACAAGGTACCAATGCCGAAGAAGGAGCAAAAATTATTGACGAGAGTGGCCTGAAAGTGAAATCTGCCGTGCTGCTTAAAGATGCAGCAGAAAAAGTAAAAGAAGTAATGACGGAGCTTGCATGATGAAAAATGTTGCAAGTGAATGCATTACTTTTGATAAATGAATGGTGGTAATTTTTAAACCATTACAAAAAGTAAGTTTTAAAATGGGTTTTTTCTGACTCATTTAATTTGGTTTTGCCAAAACATAGTTTTCAGCGGAAGTGAATTGCTTTGTGAATTCGCTTCCGCTGATTAGTTTTGCACTCCATTCTGGCACCCGTAGTTCAATTGGATAGAATGTCAGATTCCGGTTCTGATGGTTGGGGGTTCGAATCCCTTCGGGTGCACCAAAGCGGATTGTAGCCAGTTTTATGCGCTGCAATCCGCTTTTTTTATAGCATTTTTTAGCTAACCCTAAACTTAGATGGTTTGGGAGATTTCTAGGATTAAGTTTGGTATTGGCATCAATCTGAATTCAAAATATTCTAATAAAGCATCTGTTTTACTTTCAATTATTTGAAGGAACAACCGGAAAATCTTCTTGAAGCAATTAAGCGAAGGATAAGTCAAATACTTGATTCTCAGCTACCATCTATCAACAGATTTAATGTAATTTTTTTTTAACAATAAAATCTGCATTTTTATCCTAACTATCCTACCTAGCCAATGAAACTCTTTATTCGAATATCGTTTATTGCCTGGCTATTTCTACCTGTTGCTACATTAATAGCTCAAACCCAAGAAAAGGTAGACAGCATTCTTTACATTATTAATCAAGTGAATGAAGATACAGCAAAGGCTACCCAATATATAAAACTGGCAGATCTCGTCATGTATAGCGATCAGGAATCAGCCTTTGGGTATCTAGAAGAAGCTGAAAAATTGTATGCCGCCACCCCAGACATAAGAGGCGAGGCCAAACTGCTTGTTTTTAAATCCAACTATCATTACCGGCGTGGCAATATTGATACAGCGTTGTTCAGTCTGGAAAATGCTGTTAAAAAATATATCGAAATCCAGGATACGCTCGAAATCGCCAAAACGCATTACAACATGTCTATACTGGAGCAATACAGTGGAAATAGTGGACATGCTTCAGAACTGATTGAAAACATTATACCCATATTTCAAAACTATAAAGATACCGTTATGTTGGGGAAATCTCATATGATGAGAGGTCGGATTGCCTTAACGGATGGGTACAATCAAATCGCTTTACAAGAATTCACCAAAGCGCTTAAATGGCATAGGCAAATGAA
>DAIQNU010000388.1:0-3377 GCA_036788235.1 Cyclobacteriaceae bacterium | reverse complement strand
TATAACGTTCGTCCCGTTTGAATAGGGCCTTTATCTCCTCCGGGGTGTACCCCTTAATTTTAAGCACTGGTCTTCCCATAATTTTTATCTTTCCGGGAAGATAAAAACTATTTGTGTAATTTAAAAATAGACTTTATATAATGGAGAACTGAATTTTGATTTACCTGATATCTTTAAAAAAAGAAAGGTCAACCAATAGAGTTTCCAATTGTACATAACCTGAAGCATTTGGTTGACACCATGCGGGTTTGGATGAAAAAACGGTGGGGTGCGCGTAGGGCTGTGGGCTGAAACGTCGTTTTTTCTTGAATTTTTGCTTACTTTTTTCATCAAGTCCTCGCAGACTTTGGCCCGAACCTCAACAGAGATAACAAATTATCCTTTGCGGAATCTTAGCGCCATGGCGCCTTGGCGAGCTTCTCAAAGCGTCGAAGACGCTATTTTATTTTAGTTATACAGTAGGAAGATAGTAAAACCCGTCCAGTCAGGACATTTAGTAGAATGTGAAACACTTACACAAGTGGCTTATTAAAGCGTGTGTCCGATTAAAATAACAGTAGAACCTATAATTTAATAATCAGCAAAGGATAATCTGCGAAATAGGTCAGGTCTTTGGTAAGGCTACTGGAAAAAATACTGAGAAAAAAGTTGCGCTTTTTACTTAGCAAAACCAGCAGATCCCCATTTTCATCATGCATAAAGTTGTGAATACCTTTTGAGACATCTTTGTACACTTCGCGTTTGAAGCTGATTTTGGCATAGTTTACAAAGCTTTTCATTTCTTCCTTGAAATCTTCATAAATGGCCTGGTCAGATACTTCGTCATTGCGTGAAATGTGCACAATATCAATGTGCGACTTAAGCAGGGTGGCCAAAGATATCACTTGCTGAATGGCTATTTTATCTTCTTCTTTATAGTCCGTAGCATAAACTATTTTCTTGATTTTATGAAAACTCAAGCCCTCTGGTATACACAATATCGGACAAGGCGCGTATTCAATTACTTTCTGGGTTCTGCCACCTATGTATTGTTCTGTCAATCCGGTAATACCGACCATTCCCATTACGATCAGGTCTATTTTTTCTTCTTCAGCAAACGACAGTATGTTGGTAACGCGCTTGCCAAATCGGATGACAAACTTGCAGGCATTCAAACCATTCGGAATACTGATTTCATTTACCTTAAGTGCCAGATCTGCGAGTTTACCTTCGGCAATGGCTACTTTTTCCTTATATTCAGTAGATATACTGTCAGATTCCAAAAGTTTGTCAAAATCATCTTCGGTAAAGACATACATAAGCGTTACCACCGATTGTTGTATTTCACCAATTTTTACGGCAAACTCAAGGGCTTGCAGTGAAGTTTCAGAAAAGTCTACAGGGCAGAGTATTTTTTGAATATGTATTTTTTTTAAATTGACGCAGTGAAAGCTTTTTGAGCCGTGGTTGTGCCATCGGCCAACCACTTTTAATCCCTGGTGCCGTAGTTGCACCATCCACTAACCACCTTTAAAACTACCTAGCGTCGTGGTTGCGCCAACGACCAACCACTAACTACCTTTCTCACCCTAGTTGTCGCATCACTTTTCCATACAAATACCCTGTGCCGTTGTTAATACCAAGCGCCGTGGTTGTGCCAACGGCCAACCACTAATCTAAGGTTGCACCATCAGCCAACCACCATGAGTCTACCAAATACCAGGTTGTCTTTTGAGCCGTGGTTGTGCCAACGGCCAACCACTTTTAATACCTAGCGCCGTAGTTGCACCCAACAGCCAACCACCTTTAGACTACCAAACCCCAAGTTGTCTATTTATGGCTAACGAATGGCGAATGCGCAATGTAAAATCTCCAGGGCAATAAAGCATCTTCTCCGGCATAGTCCACACCAATACGGGGCTTAGCTACAATTTGGTCATCTGGTACTGCAACACCTACATCTTCGATCCAAATCTGATCGCTCCACAATGTAAGTCCATAATGCTGCATGCCTATATTCAAGGCTTGGCTAAGCATGCCCGGGCCGGCACATAGTCTATGAGTATTCGAAATGTCATTTCTGCGTTTTTTCATTATTTCCAGACCATCCACCGGCTGGAGCGCACGAACGAGCACAGCATCTGCATTGCCTTCAGTATTGGCAACTACGTTGAACAAATGATGAATGCCATAGCAGAGATATACATAAGCATGCCCACCTTCTGAAAACATAATGCGATTTCTTGGTGTTTTATGGTTGGCATGTGCATGACAGGCTTTATCATTTCTTCCGGAATAGGCTTCAGTCTCAATAATAATTCCGCTGGTGAGTTGTCCTTCATAGAAAGTGCATAATTTCTTGCCAAGCAATTTTCGGCTGATGTCCACTACGTCATCTGACTGATAAAAGTCCTGAGGTAATTTGTTCATAAATTTGAATCAATGCTTTTTAATAGAAATATTACGGAAATTATACCGTTCCTACTTTACAATTAGCAAAGTTGGTTGTAATTTTCCATAGCTTTTCTACAATGAGTTCGTAAATTATAATGCAATTATAAAATTACTTTGATTTGAGTGAATCATATATGCATCAAATCAGTTAAATAAATTTGACATTGAAACTTAAAAATATGAAATGAGCATAAACTTAGAATCCTTATTATACCAACCGAAGGATGAATAAGTTTATCGCGAATTACACCTGCCTGCGGTAGGCAGGTGTGACCATTGGATATAAACTTATACACATGAAAGAACAAATAGGATTAACTCGCCAGGTAGCAGCATCCGAGGGTTTGCAGATTAAGCAATCGGTGTTGATTTTAGCAGCGGCCATTTGCATGCCCATGCTGACCCATTTAATACCCGTTCAGAGTTCAACCCCCATGGGTGCCATGCTATTGCCCATATTTTATGCGCCATTTATAGCACTCATTTTCTTTAGGTTTCACGTAGCACTTATACCAGCACTCCTCGCTCCGGTTGTGAGTCACTTTATTACCGGACACCCAGCCATGCATTTGTTGCCTGTGATGACCACCGAATTGGTCATGTTTGTTGGTATTGCTTATTTGCTACTAACTAAAGCTGGGAAATTAGCATGGGTTGCAGCACCTTTGGCATATATAGGCGCAAAGGCAGGTTTTATGTTATTGTTGACCATATTCCCTGGCTTGCTTAACATTGCACCTATTGATTTTGCCATTACCTCCATAAGCAATGCAGTAGTAGGATTAGGTATACTCTTGGTTATCAACATCCTTTGCCTCAGGCTTAAAAGATAGAACTATTACCTTATACTAAAATATAAAGGATCAATTCCTCTGGTGGGAATGGATCCTTTTTTGTGTGTCAGGCATGGTCATATGCTATAGGGTGAAAGTCCCGAACGAGAG
>DAIQNU010000387.1:1956-3378 GCA_036788235.1 Cyclobacteriaceae bacterium | reverse complement strand
TATGTTTTTAGACTTCAAGTCACAGATAATGACGGTGCTGTCGGTACAGATGAAATGAAAGTTGTGGTCACAAATGATCCTGTAAATTTACCTCCCGTGGCAAATGCAGGTCCCGATCAAGAAGTTCAACTGCCATTAGATAGTATTTTGATAGAGGGTAAAGGGTCTGATACTGATGGCGAAATAGTTGAATTTTTATGGGCGAAAATCCTTGGAGCTAACATTACTATCACTGATTACCAGGATGGAAGATTACTGCTAACCAATTTAGTTGTTGGTGAGTATAAGTTCAGGTTGAAAGTGACTGATGACAAGGGCGCCAATGCTTTTGATGAGGTAATCATTATGGTCTTACCTCAAACTACCAATAAGAATCCAACAGCTGATGCAGGACCTGATCAATATATTACCTTACCTGAAAATTCGACTACTTTGGAAGGCTCAGGCCATGATTCAGATGGCACGATAACCGAGTACTTTTGGGAAAAAATATCAGGTCCTTCCGCCAATCTTTCAGATGCAGACCAACCGACTTTGTCTTTAAATGATCTTTTGGAAGGTGTTTATCATTTTAGGCTAACTGTCACGGATAATATGGGTGCCTCGGCTTCGGATGTAGTTCGCGTGGTGGTTTACGCTGAAATCCCTGGAAATATTCCTCCTGTTGTATTTGCAGGTAATGACACAACCATACATTTACCTGTACAAAAAGTTGTAATAGTAGGACAGGCTTATGATGAAGACGGTTTGATAGTGGAATATAGATGGAAAAAGATTAGCGGACCCGGATTTTTAGAACAGGATATTTTTAGTGATACATTGATTATGACGAATCCTGCAGAGGGTACCTATGTATGGGAGTTGATGGTGACGGATAATGACGGAGCTCATGCCTTTGATGAAATTACTATAAAGATTGCTCCGGCTGGTAAACATAATTTAGGCATCGCCAACATGTTTACACCAGATAATAATGGAGAAAATGATTTTTGGGAAGTTGAAAGAATAGATGATCTGAGAGACTACAGGGTTTTGATTTTCAATAGATTGGGGCAAAAAGTTTATGAGGCATTTCCATACAATAACGATTGGGATGGAAAGGCTTCAGGAAGCGATTTGCCAGAGGGCGATTACTATTATATTTTTAGAAAAGATAATAGTAGCGCAGATGCTATTACAGGTGCTATTCGGTTGTTAAGGGCGAATTAACAATAAATGACCCAAGAGAGTAAGGATGTGATATCCTTTAAGCAAGTCAATGGAGTGGTAGGAATTTATAAGAGTATAATTTCCTATCACTCAAAGCTTTCAGTTTGAACTGGTTTTAGACCATCACGAACATCAGGCAAAGCGCGTGCGGTTATGACCGACATTGCGTAGTCCAGGTAACAATTCTTCATCTCATCTTGGATAAGAAGAGGT
>DAIQNU010000387.1:0-1946 GCA_036788235.1 Cyclobacteriaceae bacterium | reverse complement strand
TTCAGTTTGAACTGGTTTTAGACCATCGTATTTGAAAGCAGAATATTTATAAAAAGACATTACCACAAATTTTTAATATACAATTGAAATGAAAAAGTTGCTGCTGGCCTTAATTGTTTTTACTACGATTCAGGCAAATGCTCAGGTTTATCCGGTTTACAACCATTTTTATATGAATCCCTTTCTATATAACCCTGCGGAAGTTGGGTCTAGTGGATTTACGGAGTTGAATTTCAATTACAGAAGACAATGGACTGGTATGGAAGATGCACCCATTACACATACTTTTAATGTACAACACAACACAAATAAAAACATCTCTTTGGGTGCTAGTTTTTATAGTGATAAAACTGTTCTCTTAAATACTACATCTGCATTAGGGGCTGTGGCTTATCGAGTTGACATTTCCAAGGATCAATATATGAAATTTGGCTTATCGATGGGTGTTGGTTTCAATAATTTCGATATAGCCAATGCAAAATATCCGGAGGACAGAGCTATTTTGAACACTTTGAATCAAACTACTTTTTTAAATGGACAATTTGGTTTTACATACAAAAATAAGGGCTTGCAATTAGGCTTTGCTATGCCACAAATATTTGATTATAGAGCTGTTGACATGCAAACTTTTCAGGAGGTGCGTTTTGATCAATTAAAACATTTATTATTTACAGGTAGATATAGATTCTCTATTACAGAAGGAGTTTTTGATTTGGAGCCTATAGTGCTGTACCGGCATGGAGCTATGTATTTAAGTCAATATGAAGTTTCCATGATGGGTTATATTAAAGAAAGTATTTGGGTTGGAGCCAATTATAGAGAGACTTATGGTACCTCTGCACTTTTGGGATTGAAAGCTTCAGATTGGCTTTCTGTAGGCTACGCCTATGAGTTCGGGTCTAAACAGACTTCTCAACTTGGTGCAGGAACACATGAAATTCATTTGTCTGTACGCATGGGAAAACAAAAGCACTTTGGTAAAACAAGAGGATCATATGGCAACATGCGTTCATCGCAACCTTCAAGAAACTTTAACAAGGTAGATACCCGCGATAAGAGCACTCCTGAGCCTATGAAAAACCGTCAGGCATCACAGGTTGAAAAGACTCCCAATGCAATTAAAACGCATGAGTATGATAGTAAAAATCAAACTCCAGCTGAGTCACAAGAGTTTATCTTATTGGAGCAATTGTATGATGATCCTGAAGATATATTAGTCAGCAACCCCGAAGCCGTACTCCCAGATCTTCCCAAAGAAGGAACGGAAAATCTTGAACCAGGGCATTATGTAGTGATAGGCGTATTCAATTATGAAGAAAATGCCATTAATTTTGCTAAAAAATCTCCTATGCCGGCTGAGGCAGGTTTCCACGCTAAAAAAGGACACTATTACGTTTATGTCAAATTTGGTGGAAAGTACAGTGATGTGAAAGATTCGTGGATGCGCATCAAAGAGAAGTCAGAATATAAAGATTCATGGGTTTTTGTGGTTAAATAAAAACACAGAATCCTCACAATTAATTTGTAAACGAAGCAAACGCAGATAGATAATAGTAAATTAGTAAAACCAAGAATCTTATGTGCTTGCAAATATCGACCTATTCCAACAGGCAGGCGCTTGCCTACCGATCTAGGTAGGCAAGCCTACCGGACACGTAGCCTGGCTTTGCCGCACAGGCAGGCCTGCCTACCGATCTAGGTAGGCAAGTTACATGGCATAATATCTCATCAAATCCTATTGTGTTTTTTGAATCTTCTTAATAAGCAAATGCCCATTAAGGGGGATTTATAGTATAAGTTTACTGAAGTTTCGCACTTGAATTTACAGCAAAATTTGGAATGCTCTGCTTCATTTTTGTTATTTAAACACTGTTATTCAATTTCCATTTACAACGAAACATGAATGGTGTAGATGACCCTGAATGGGTTAAATTATACTAACCACG
>DAIQNU010000386.1:0-3381 GCA_036788235.1 Cyclobacteriaceae bacterium | reverse complement strand
CCAACCAAAAATGAATAATAGGCAGAGGTAATGGCTTCAACCATATCGATTTCAACACCTTTTTTCTGAAGTGCAGCCATCTCACGATAGGTTCGCGCGGCCTTTAACCCAATAAAATAAGAGCCATTAAAAATCATTTGCTCCAGAGTGATACTGGCATTGGCTGCATAGTTTGTCCCGAATGCCGCCGGAAATACACCCTCACCTACACCTTCGGGTATTGTAGCGAGATTTTCGGCTTGTAATACCTGATAGACTACTGGTGAAAGGAAATCCGGAATGGGTGTTACTTGTATGGCCAGGTTATTGGTCATGGTGATTTGAGAGTTGATTTGAGGCAAACCCTGGGCTCTTACTTCACCTACAGATGCATCTGCACTGTGCGTATCAATGTCTGCATTCTTTACATTCACATTGTTTCTGAGTCCGTACTTGATGCATTCTTCAAGGTTCATATACAATGTATCTTGCTGTGCTTGAGCCTCGCTCCATGCAAATAATGCACATGTGATGAGGCATACGGATGCAATACGTGTCAATAGTATTCGTATCATGAATTTGTTTATTTTGGCTCTTTTAAATTATTAAATTTTTGTAAACCCTCAGGCGATAGCAAGCCATGGACAAAATGGTCAAACAATTGGCTGTGTATCTCCTGAATTGATCTTTCGTTATTGATTAGTGCTTCATTTTCATAGACCATTTGTACTTCTTCTATTCTTAGTATGGCCAAAACATCCGGAGCAATACCTTGTCTGAAACAGCCTTCTTCCATGCCTTGCGTCATGGTAAACTCTATAGATGGTAGTAATACTTCATACTTAAATGTTTCGAATATGTCCCAGGCTTCAGGATAATATTTTTTTAGGTCGTATAGTACGGTATCTTTGACATTCTTATGGGTCTCACGAACGCAAACACTGATCTTAAATAGTTTTTCGATAGCATCATTAGACGTTTTATCAATCTCTTGAATTTGAAGTCGAGTTTCATCTATTATTTGGTTGGCAATTAAGCATATTATCTCTTCTTTGTCTTTGAAATATTGATAAATGGTTTTTTTTGAAATTGAAAGGTTCTTAGCTATGTCGTCCATAGAGATGCTTCGTATACCATATTTCATAAAGAGATCAAATGCCTGTTGCAATATTTTTTCTTTCACTTAGTATTTTGTTTGTTGAATATAATGTTGAAAACCGTGGAAACCGCAAAGTTATTTAAAGTTTCGAGGATATATACCTTTTGGAAGCAAAAAGGTTATCGGTATTAGGCAAATTTTTTTTTAAAATTGTTGGGCGGCAGATATTACCAATAAGCGCAAAAAATTAATTATGAATGGTAGCCATATTTGTAATGAAAATGAAGGCCTGGTTGAATCGTCAGCAGGCAAGTTGTTTTACAAAAAATATGGGAATGGCGATAGAGTCATTTTAGCATTTCATGGCTATGGTCAAGATGCCCGGGTGTTTGAATCCGTTGCCTCTACTATGCCGGCGTATACATTCTACAGTTTCGCTCTTTTTTATCATGACCAAAGCATTTGGTATCAAGATGGTCGCCCATTGACCAGTGAGGTTTGGGTTGATTTGATCGCTCATTTTCTTAAAAAGGAAAATATAGATCGATTTTCATTGTTGGGATTTAGCCTGGGCGGAAAGCCTGTTTTAGTCACCATGATGGGATTTAAGGAGCACGTTGATGAAGTTTTTTTGATTGCTCCTGATGGCATTCACCAAAATATTTGGTACAGAATTGCCACCGGATCCATTGCAGGAAGATCCATTTTTAAAAACATGATTTCATCTTACGACTTTAGCAGTGGTATGATAAAACTGGCCGGTCGGCTTAAACTTTTGCATAAAAAGGTAGAAAGATTTGTAATGCGAGAGATGGCTACCGAAAACCAAAGACAACAGGTGTATAATACGTGGCTACTTTACAGAAATTTACAATTGAAAAATTCAGTGATCGCTAATACTGCTAATGCTTACAAAATCCCAATAAATTTTTACACAGGCAGTTATGATAAAGTGGTTACCTTCCAACAATTGATACCCTTGTATAAAAAATTGAAATATAAAAAACATGTGGCCTTGAACTCAGGCCATAGTAATCTAATAAAGGCTTTTGCAAATCAGGACTTTGGTTGATTTAAAGTGACATGGGCAATGTTGAGTCCATGCGAAGCTACTTTGTGCAAGTATTTTTGAAGATCCTCTTCTTTCTCATTTGTCCAATCCATCAGGTCTGTGGCATCGGAGTATTTAAACTGTATTTTATCTTTGGCATGCCTTAAGTTAATACCCTCTACCCATTCAATAAATACTTTACCATCGAGTTTGTAAGAGATGTAAAACCTAAATAACTGTTTATCAATCATTTCTAAATTTTGCTGCTTATTTAAATGAAAACTTCAACTCGACTATTCAACAAACGTATGCTAATTTACACTTTAATCAATTTGAATCGTGAATATTGTGAAATATAATTATCCACAAATATTCAACATTTCTGAAAAAGTATAATTATTCCAATATGACTTATTTGCGAAATTATCGATCAAAGCACTGCTATTATCTTCTTATTATCCCTTATATACTTCTTAATTTAGATATTGCAAAAGCACAACAAGCTGATACGGTTCGGATAGAAGATCAGTCAGGAAATGTACGTTCCCAAGGTGTATTAATTTCCGATAAAAAGGAGGGTCTGTGGATACAATACTACCCAGATGGAAATGTAAGCGCTGAGGCCAATTACAAGAGTGATGAATTGCATGGAGAAGTAAACTACTACGATGAAGAGGGCAACCTTAGCAGTAAAGAAATTTGGCGACAGGGTATGCCGCATGGCGAGGCTAAATACTATTTTGCTGATGGTAGCATCGAACGCCAAGGGAATTTCGAGGAGGGTGTATATGAAGGTGAATGGGTTTTTTACCATGAAAATGGAAATCTGAAACGAAAGGGTAAATATTTGAATGGTCTTCCGAATGGAACCTGGATTTTTTACAATGAAGATCAAGTGATTATTCAGCAGGGTGCTTTTGAAAATGGTCTGGAGGAAGGTACCTGGAAGTTTTTTCGCGATAATGGTAGTTTGGAATATTACGGCGATTTCTCAGCAGGTGAAAAAACCGGAACTTGGTACAAAGTTAACAAGCGAGGCAAGGAGAAAAGGTTAAAGTATTGACAAAAAAATGTCGACATACTATCAGGTACATCGACATTGCTTTAACGAGAATATAGCGACTTTCCGCTCTGTGCTTGTGGTGATGCTAGGCCGCTATTGCTTTGGCTGCTAAGAGCCAATTTTTTGCTTTATCAATATCGTCAAATTGCTTCAATTCGAAATTCTGAATTTTCGCTGCAGCATCTCTTG